>JANQOC010000332.1 GCA_028279265.1 Hyphomicrobiales bacterium | reverse complement strand
CTGTAATGAGGGCCGTTCCCTTGCCCAGCGGCGAAAGGGAGACCATGAAGGCGCCGATATTGCTGATATTGTCGGCCCGCATGGCGATGAACCGGCCATTCTCGTCAACGGCCAGTTCGACATGTGTATGCAGATCCCGTCCCTGATAGTCCGACAGAAAGGCCTCGGATCGGCTGCACGTATATTTAACGGGACGGCCGATTTTTTTTGCGGCCCAGAGAACCAGGCCAAATTCAACATAGACCCGGTTGCGCGTGCCAAAATTTCCGCCGACATCTTTGCAGATAATCCGCAAATCATCCGAGTCAATTCCCAGGGCCGCTGAAATTTCCCGTTTTTGGCGAACGGCACCGCCGCTACCGGCATAAAGTGTGTATCTCCCGGTCGTGGAATCGTAGGCGCCCAGGGCCGCCCGGGGTTCCATGGGAACGCCGGTGACTCTTTCGACATGGAATTTGAGACCAATAACATGTGCCGCGTTATCAAACAGCTCATCCGTTGTTTTTTGATCGCCGAACACGCGATCAACACTGGCATTGGTCGCCGGGTTGTCCCAGAGCAGGGGGGCGTCCGGCTCGAGCGCCTCCAGGGCATTGGACACGAAGGGCAGGGCGTCAGTGTCAATACCGACCCGTTCGGCTGCGCTCCGAGCCTGTTCCCGGGTCTCGGCAACGACCATAGCTATACCCTCGCCGACATAGCGGACCTTGTCATTCGGCAGCAAATAGTGGGGATTGATGACAATATCGCGATCACCGGGACCGCGGAGCTTGACATCATTGTTCGTAGACGGCACCGGACTGTGGGGAATGGCCTGCAGGCCGTCCCGAAGGCAATCCTCGCCGGTGAAAACAGCAATAACCCCGGGCATGTTGCGCGCCTCATCGGTACTTATGGCGCGGATGCGGCCGTGGGGGATATCAGATCGGGTGATGGCGCAGTAACACTGGTTTTCCGCGATAAAGTCATCGGAAAACTGTCCGCGTCCCCGTAACAGGCGGTCATCTTCCTTACGTCTCGTGTGCGTGCCGATGTTCTGAATTTTATTCAAATCTTTTTCTCTAAACTATCGCGTTCAAATCCGGCCTCAGTCACCGGCAGCATCGATCAGGACAAAAGCAATCTGGCACATCTTGTCGGAACGGTTGGACCAGACGTGATTGGTTGCCCGCTGAATACAGACGTCTCCGGCGCGCATAACGGTTTCGTCCTCATCCATGACAAGTGTGATCTCGCCGCTGAGCACGATGGCATAGTCCAGGGTTTGGGTCTTGTGCATGAAAGGATGCTTGGACTCCCCTGTATCGGACAGCGCGTGGCTTGCTCCCATGTCCCCAAAGGCTTTTTGGGCGTCCTGGGCATCAATCTTGTCGATATATTCGGCTTCCGACGGAAATTCGACAATGCGAAAATTGTTTCCCCGGGACTGGGGTTCCAGTTTCATGGCGTCAGAAACCGGATCCGCAGTCTGGTCAATGTTCACGGGGCTGTCCTCGGTTAGCCAGAGATTATTGATGACCACTCCCGGCCGATGCGGAGATGTTTTGACATGAGGCGTTTTTCGGTCTTCAAGGATAATCGATTGACCTTGCGCATCATGCCCTGTGACGATTCTTCTTATTCGGCTTTCCATAAGTCGCACCCTTGTTCCAAATTGTTTTTGTTTATTCAGGTTTAGCCTAATGAAAGGGATTTATCGGAAAAATTCAGGGTAACCGCCATGCGTCCTTCATTAAGACGCCAGGGTTGAATCTGATAGGTCCGATATCCCCCCTGATAGAAAGGATCGTCCTTCAAAATCTGTTCAATTTCAGCGACCGAGTCTCCGATCATGATAAATAGGCCCTCCCCTGTGGGTTTGCCCGTCTGTTCATCGATATAGGGACCCGCGAGGAATAGTTTGCCGGAACTTTCAAGTCTTTTCACGAAATCAAAATGGGCTTTTCGTGCGGTCCCGCGCTCATCGGCGGTATCCGTCGGTTTAAGGAATACCAGATACAGACTTTTGCCCAGAAAATTCTTGCGCATCTGTTCG
The DNA here is from genome assembly GCA_028279265.1 of Hyphomicrobiales bacterium. Taxonomy (GTDB): domain Bacteria; phylum Pseudomonadota; class Alphaproteobacteria; order Rhizobiales; family CAYWUX01; genus JANQOC01. Next base: position 2,660 of record JANQOC010000332.1, on the reverse strand, counting down.
ACGGTAGAATTTTCCTGAGCCATTTTGATATCCTGAATTTTCGCGATATTATGATGTGGATTTAGAGCATAGATTGGCATAAAACCTAAGACAACAGTAGAAAACAGATTCGCGATTTTTCCTGCATGTCTCGGTTCAGAGACTGATCCATCGGATCAAACGGGATAAATACCTTGCGACGCCATATTGCAGCGGATAGTCAATCCAGGACCTCGTTCGATGAGTGTTTACGCAGTTCAGAAATTAATCAGAGATGTCAACCGCCGTCCGGATTGTCGGGAGACGTGGTTCCAATCGCGTGAAGAATTCATGAGCCGGTATGATCTGACGCCAGCAGAAGCGAAAGCGCTTGAAGATCTCGATATCGGATCTCTTTACAAGATGGGCGTCCATGGACTTTTGCTTCGCCCCTTCACAATAATTCATCAGGTTCCCGAACCCGATTATCTAAACGCCATCAGGAGTTGAGATCATGCCAGTTGTTTTTGCCTCTGCGGTTAGTCATGCACCCGGAATAACGGCATGGACTGAGGCCGCGCCTGAAGACCAGAAAGAAAGACTGTTTGCCGGTTACGCGGACACGCGGGAAAAACTGGCGGCTTCCGGTGCGGAACTCCTGTTGGTGCTCACGTCGGAACACTGGGCGAATTTTTTTCTCGACCATATCGGTGCTTTTTGCCTGGGTCTGGCGGAATCTTACGAAGGACCGGTGGAACCCTGGCTGAAAATCGAGAAAGCGACCATCCAAGGGAATGCGGAATTTTCCCGGAACCTTGTTGACCATTGCTATGCCAATAATTTTGAGGTGAGTTTCTCCCACGAGATGAAATTCGATCACGGCACGATGGTGCCTCTTCACTTTCTGACACCGGAAATGAACCTGCCGGTCGTGCCCGTTTTTTTCAATACGCTGGCACCGCCGCGTCCATCTCCGGCCCGCTGCATCGAGCTTGGGCGCGTGATCGGCGAATTCGTTCGCTCTTCTGAGTTGAAAGTGGGGCTAGGTGCAACCGGCGGCCTCTCCCATGACCCGGCGGAAACCAATCATGGCATTATCGATACCGGCTTCGACGAGCGATTTTTGTCCGATATCACAACCGGCGACCTTCAGGCACTCGCTAATTATTCAGATGCGGATATTGCCGGCGCCGGCGCTGGAACGCCGGAAATTCTTGCCTGGTTTGCGCTTGCAGGGGCGCTCAACGGTCCCCAGGGCAAAATTATCTCCTATGAGCCCATTAAAGAGTGGGCCACCGGAATGAGCGTGGTCCAGTTCGATGCAGCGGCTTGAGCCCTGTCCGGAGTCTTAAATTCAAGCAAACGGGAAATTGATAAGTTGGCGGAAGCTGTTCAATTTGCATCTGCGGATCTGACACTATCCGGTCTGATTGAGAAACCCGAGCACGCATCGGAACAGGAGAACGTTCCGGCTTTCATTATTCTGCATGGATTTGGCAGCAGTAAGAACGCCGGAAACGTGCGGGCTCCGGCAAAGTTTCTGCAAAACCTTGGCTTTGCCACCCTGACATTCGACATGCGGGGATGTGGCGAAAGCGAAGGAGAGCGGGGGCGGTTGATCTGCCTGGAACAGGTCGAAGATACGCGCAATGCCCTGTCCTTTCTGCAATCCTGCTCCGGGGTGGATGCAAACCGTATCGGTCTCATGGGGAGCAGTTTCGGCGCGGCTGTCGCCCTTTACACCTCGGCGGTGGACGATCGCGTTGCCGCTACGATTTCTTCCGGCGGTTGGGGCAATGGCACCCGAAAATTTCGCAATCAGCATCCCGGCGATGAGGCCTGGAAAAAATTTCTGAGCATGCTTGAGACCGGAAAAAAGCATTTGCAGGAAACCGGTGAATCCCTGTGGGTGGACCGCTATGACATCGTGCCGATACCCGGGCACCTGCGAAAAAATGTCGTATCCGGTTCGATACAGAAATTTCCCGTGGAAACCGCGCAAAGCATGTATGACTTCAAGGCCGAGGAGATTGTTGCGGATATTGCCCCGCGACCACTACTCCTGCTTCACAGCTCGGTGGATTCCGTTACCCCGACGGAACAATCCCTGGAGCTTTTCAAACGCGCAGGAATGCCGAAGGACCTTCACCTCTTTGCCGAAACCGATCACTTCATGTTTGCCGAAGACAATCACCGGGTTCGCAGGGTTGTCAGAGACTGGCTGGACATCCATTTCCCGGCCCGGCCCGGACGCATGCCGTCACCGACTGACGGGAAATCCGGACAATGAAATTTGGCATTGGACAACCGGCCTACCGCTGGGAAGATCAGCGCCTGTTGACGGGGCAGGGGCGCTATGTCTCCGACATCCAGTTGCCGGAACAGAGCTATGGCTATGTCTTGCGCTCTCCCTATGCTCATGCGGACATCTTGCAGATCGACGTTTCGAAAGCGGAGAAACAAGCGGGTGTCCTTCTGGTATTGACCGGCAAAGATCTCGCCAACTCGGGATTGGGAGATACGCGGTGCAACCTGAAGCGAACACGTCCGGATGGCTCGCCTGATTTTTTTGCCCCACAACCTTTGCTGGTCGATGACCGGGTGCGATCCGTCGGCGATCCCGTCGCCTTTATTGTCGCCGAGACTCTGTTTGCCGCAATGGATGCCGCGGAACTCATTGAAATCTCCTATCGCTCCCGGCC
>JANQOC010000331.1 GCA_028279265.1 Hyphomicrobiales bacterium | reverse complement strand
CAGTCTCACCGGACTGCCAAATCGCGAACTCATGCTTGACCGCATTGCGGCGGGTTTGACACGGGCCGCCGAAGAGGGAACCTATCGTCCCACTATTCTTTATATTGACATCGACCGTTTTCGGGAGGTTAACGCTAATTTCGGACTGGTCGTTGGCGACAGCATGTTGTTGACCGTTGCCCGGCGCCTCGCCAGACACCTGACCCCACTGGACACAATTGCCCGCGTAGGGGGCGATCAGTTTGCCATTCTCCTGGTCACTGAAACGGAACCGCGACAGATTGCGATGCTCGCAGAGCGTGTTCGCCGTTCGCTGCGCAGCCCCATGAAATTCAATGACAAGGAAGTCGTGCTCACGAGCAGTATCGGCATCGCGGTTTACGATGGATCCCAGGCCAACCAGTCAGACCTGCTGCGAGAAGCGGAAATCGCCATGTATGCCGCCAAGCGCATGGGCAGCGACAGAGTGGAAATCTTCAAGCCTGAAATGCGCCACGAAAAAGATGATCGCCATGCGATTGAAGCGGACCTCCAGCGCGCTATCGAGCGCCGCCAGATACGGGTCTACTATCAGCCGATCATAGATCTCATGGAGGAGTCCGTTGTCGGTTTTGAAGCCGTCATGTATTGGGAACATCCGCAGTTCGGACTGATGTCGCTTGAGGATTTCAGCAAGATTGCCGAGAGATCCGGAGCTCTCCCCTCACTCGTCAATTTGATCCTTGATCAGGCCACGCGACAGATTGCCCTTTGGCGGAAGAAATTTCCCAAGCGCGAAATGCCATTGTTCGTGAGTGTGAATATTTCGAGTAATCAGGTTTTCCGCCATGAACTCGTACAGGAAATCCGCATGATACTGCGCCGGGATGCGATTCCAAAGGGTACACTCAAGCTTGAGATACCGGAATCCCTGATTCTCGAAAATCCGGAGCAGGCGGTCGAAATTCTCGATTGGCTGAAAGGCGCGGGCGCGTCCCTGACCCTGGATAAATTCGGCAGCGGCTTCTCATCCTTCAACTATCTGAGCCGGTTGCCGTTCGATACGGTCAAGGTCGACAAGTCCTATGTTCAGAATATTTCCCAGAACGAACCCAATGCAGTCCTGGTAAAATCTATCGTAGCAATGATGCAAGGGCTGGACAAAAAGCTTATCGCCGATGGTATTGAGCTCGTGCAGGATGCCTTGTACTTGCGTTCTCTTAAGTTCGAATATGGCCAAGGGATAATTTACGGCGACCCCATGACGGATCGCGAAGTTCTGAGCAGCTTGATCGCCATTGAGAAAGAAAGCGGGAAATCTGGGAAACGCGGCATTTCCTTCCTGAAGCGCAAGTCCCGCAAAGATGAGGATGCCGCATTTGGGGATGCCCAGGTTCCGGTGCAACAACAGGGCCGGCGAGCACCGCCGCCCAAAGCCGTGACCGGCGGACCGGATCGCAGGCGGCAAGCGAACCAACCCAGGCCATTAGTTGGCATGGCAAAGCAATAAGAGTTGGTTTGACCAAGCAATAAGTTTCGTCCCCGGCCTGAGAACCTGGGCCCTCCGGAAATTACATTCGGAATATTACCGATAATCCGGTCATCTCTGACCCGGCAGCTCCGTTGGTCGTCTCTATCGGGCTTTACAAACTCGTTGTTGATGGATACTCAGACAATTTCTAGGCACTGCCCCAATGGCTGACCAGATGGGACGGATCCACGCCCAGTGTCGCGAGGGCCTGTTCGTATTTGGTGTCAACATCGCATTTGAAAATCAAATCGAAATCGACGGGACAATTGAGCCATCCATTGGTGAGTAGCTCGGATTCAAGCTGACCCGGTCCCCACCCTGCATAACCAAGGGCGAGGAGTGAGTTTTCCGGCCCCTGGCCGGTGGCGATCGAGCGCAATATATCCACTGTTGCTGTCAGGCTGATGGACTCGCTGATCGGCAGCGTGCTTTCGTCGACAAAGTAATCGGAACTGTGCAGAACAAAACCGCGCCCGGTTTCGACCGGACCGCCGACATGAACGTTCAGATTGTCGTTTCCATCCAGATGTCCGCGATCCTGGGGTGCCGGCAGAATTTCAAGCTGCTCCAGGAGTTCCCGGAAATCGATATTGGCGGCTTTCTGGTTGATGATAATCCCCATGGCGCCATCACCCGAATGGGCGCACATAAAAATCACCGATCGGTGGAACCGCGGATCGGAGATCGTGGGCATCGCGATCAGCAACTGGCCGTCGAGGAATTTATCGCTATCGTTCATATTTTGTCCGAAACTGCCATTGATTCGCAATTTTAATCCGACATTAACGGATATGTGAAGAGCATAGCCTCAGTATTTGCAAACTTGACGAATTGTCTAAAACTTCACATTACATTGAAGAACCGTGACCGAGTTTGAGCTGAATTCCTCGCGAATTTGACTATTGTAAGGACACCTAAGATTTGATGGCCAGCAATCAGCGGATATTGATAATGATGTTTCCGGATAATAACCTTAATAAAGCGGTTAAAGCTCTGTTTTTGACTGTCTTTGTAAACTGCTTTGCGTTGTTTCTTGTTCCTGTTTCAGCGCTTCAGGCCGGACAGACCGCTTCTCCTTGGCAAAAGGGATTTCACCACAAAGTTCGTTTGATTGCCGGTTCAAAGGATAGTCTGGGAGACAAGGACGGCCATATCATCGGTGTCCAGATACAACTGGAAAAAGGCTGGAAAACATACTGGCGCTTTCCCGGTGATGCGGGTGTTCCGCCTCAGTTCGATTGGCAGGAGTCGCGCAACGTCAAATCCACGAAAATAATGTATCCCGCACCCGCCCGTTTCGTAGATGCCTACAGCACGACCATAGGTTACAAGGACGAAATCGTATTTCCCGTCCACATCGAGGCGATGGATGCCAGCAAGCCGGTGAACGTCAGTGTGCGTATGGAGTTTGGCGTCTGCGAGGACGTCTGTTTTTTCGCCGAGGCCAAGATGAGCCTGGAACTG
>JANQOC010000317.1 GCA_028279265.1 Hyphomicrobiales bacterium | reverse complement strand
TGACCGGTTCAGCGCGCGCAAATGCGGCTTCATCGCCGCCGACCATGACCGTGAGGACGCCGTTCTCCGCTCCGGCCTGACCGCCGGAAACGGGGGCATCGAGAAAATGAGCGCCTTTTTCCTTGGCCAGGCCATAGAGCTCCCGGGCGACATCGGCGGATGTTGTCGTATTGTCGACGAACACCGCATCCGGAGCCAGGCTTGAGAAAGCCCCTTCCGATCCGATTGTTACAGATCGCAAATCATCATCATTGCCGACACAGGTAAAAACAAACTCGGCACCTTCAGCGGCCTTTGCCGGTGTGACAGCGGCGGTGCCGCCATATTCGGCAACCCACTTCTCCGCCTTGGCGATGGTTCTATTGTAAACACTCACTTCATGCGCACCCTGGCGCGCAATGTACCCGGCCATGGGATAGCCCATGACGCCGAGCCCGATGAAGGCAACCTTTGACATCTCACATCCTCAAATACGATTGAATTGCGTTTGTTTTAATGAATTCATCCGCAAGATCAAAGCAGATAATTAATTCCGGAAATTCAGGCGCGCTTGATCCGCTCGCCGATTTCTGCGAACCCGTGGCACGAACACCAATTGAGGGACGCCCAAAGCGCTCCGGTGCACGAATTTTATTTTGGGAAAGGAACTAAGCGACGGGTTGCGATTCAACGGCCTTCTTTACAACCGGATTGATATCGATTTTCTCGTTTTCCTGGTTTCGCAGGCAGGAGGCCAGAAGTTCCAGCATTGATGCATGCAGCTGTCGCTCGCTTGCAAGATTAGGCGGGTTTTTTGCCAGGAACTTTAGAATATCCTCGTATTCGGGCATCTTTCCGTCTCAAAAGGTTGCGCCAGGCGGCATCTATTTTTCTCTACCCCGAATTAAGGATTATCGATATTGGATGTGTCTAAACTATGTCGATCTTAAAAAAGTAGGACAGGGCAATATTTTTCAAATAATACTTGGCCTTAGTCCGGTGCGTGGGCCGCTGGAGCGGCATGAGTTGCAGGTCATTTGGCAAACATGACGTGAAAACGGCACGAATCACGAGGCTGGTGAAACCGCGTGAGTTGTCGCCGGTCCGGACACGAAAACAAGGATGAAAAGAGGGAAACTCTATGGGGCTGTTCCTCAATATTCTGACCGAGATTACCTTGCCCATCATAGCCCTCGTCGCCCTGGGGTGGGCTGTGCAGCCGCGACTGAAGTTTGATGTCAGCACTTTGAATCGCCTGCAGATCTATATTTTTCTGCCCATATTTCTCATTCACTCCCTTTCAAGCGCCGATATTCCTCTGCAGGAGGTCTGGCCGACCGCTTGGTTCACTGTCGTCCAGTTTATTGTCCTGACGATCATCGGCTGGGGGATCGCGGCGGCGCTGCGTTTTCCCGAGTCTCTGAGGCCGATCATCGCCCTGACGGTTTCGTTCCCCAATTCGGGCAATTTCGGTATTCCGCTGGCTCAGCTCGCCTTTCCCGCCGATTATATACTGCATCAGGCCGTTATTGTTTCATTGCACTCCATACTGATCGTGACCATCGGATACTGGATGCTGGTCGGCCGCGGCATGTCCTCCGGGGCGCTCTCCCGGTCGCTCTTTCAGACGCCTCTCATTCCAAGCGTCGCCCTGGGACTTGTGCTCAAGGGTCTTGAATTGCCGCTGCCGAATATTGTCACGGTTCCCATGGCGCTGATGAGCAGTGCATTCGTTCCCCTTGCCCTTTTCGCCCTCGGCGCACAGCTAGCGGGCAACAGGTCAAAAATGGATCTGAACACGATCGGCATTTCCATCGTTTTCTCCATGATCCTGTCCCCTGTTCTGACCTGGGGACTGGCAGCGGGATTTGGTTTCACCGGAACCCTGGCCGATTTGCTGATCGTCGCCGCAGCCGCACCGGTTGGCGTTCTCCTGGCTGTATTTTGCGCCGAATATAAAAAGCACGGCGAAACTGCTTCGGCCATCGTCTTCGTGTCCACGGTTCTCAGTCCCCTGTTTGCCAGTGGCTGGATACTGCTCCTGCGTCTTTATTGATTTCACAGGCCCGACTGAATAAAACTGAAGCCAATCGCAATGCCCTGAACACGAAACTGGAATACGGAAGAGGAAAACCCCAAGTGATAGATCTCTATACCTGGTCAACACCCAATGGCCGGAAAATTTCAATAGCCCTGGAAGAGATGGGCCTTGCCTACAATGTCCATCCCATCAATATCGGCAAGGATGAGCAGTTCGCACCGGACTTTCTGAAAATCGCACCCAATAACCGCATCCCCGCCATTGTCGATCAGGACAATGGCATGCATCTCATGGAATCCGGTGCCATTCTGATGTACCTGGCCGAGAAAAGCGGAAAGTTTCTGCCTGCCGAAGGCGAAGCGAAATGGCGCAC
>JANQOC010000311.1 GCA_028279265.1 Hyphomicrobiales bacterium | reverse complement strand
TCTGAGGAACATGATTTACCTGCTGGTCGACAAATATTTTCGCGGGGAGCAAAAAGAGTCGTGGTCTGCCGGATCGATCGAACTTCCCGAAATATATCCCGATATCGGCCTCTATCATCCGCGCATGGAGAATTCGATCGTCGAAGAAATCCGGCAACTGCCCGGAGCAAAATCCCCGACAAAAGGAACGGTGGGACTTCTCCTTATGCGGTCCTATGTGCTTTCGGGGGATACGGCCCATTTTGATGGCGTTATAGATGCCCTGGAGCAACGCGGCTTTAAAGTCGTGCCGGCTTTTGCAAGCGGTCTGGATTCAAGGCCGGCAATCGATAAGTACTTTCTGAAAAATGACCAGGTCTGCGTTGACGCGGTCGTGTCGCTTACCGGATTTTCCCTTGTTGGCGGACCTGCCTATAACGAAGCCCAGGCAGCGCAGGAAACCCTGCAAAAACTCGATGTGCCCTATATAGCGGCCCATGCTCTCGAGTTTCAAAGTTTGGACCAGTGGCGTACTGAAGATCGCGGACTTTTACCTCTCGAAGCGACCATGATGGTTGCGATTCCTGAATTGGATGGTGCTACTGGTCCTACCGTTTTTGGCGGGCGCCAGGGTGTGGAGACCAGTGATGGTCCTTCCAATATGATTGCCGATCCGGAACGGATCGGTATGCTTGCAGACCGGGTTGAAAAACTCATCGCGCTACGGGAGACACCTGTAGAAGACAGAAAAATCGCGATCGTACTTTTCAATTTCCCTCCAAATTCCGGCAATACTGGAACCGCAGCTCACTTGAGCGTGTTCAAATCACTATTGAATTGCCTCAATGCGCTTCAACAGGCCGGTTATTCCCTGTCGCCTCCGGACAATGAGGAAACGCTTAAGTCGGATATTATTGACGGTAATGCCGAACAGTTTGGTACGGACTGCAATGTTCACCATTCTATTTCCGCCGACGATCATATTCGACACGAAACCTGGCTCAGCGACATCGAAGCCCAGTGGGGCACCGCACCCGGCCGACATCAGAGCGATGGGAATTCAATTTTTGTCTTTGGCAAACAATATGGGAACGTGTTTGTGGGCGTCCAGCCGGCTTTCGGGTATGAGGGCGATCCCATGCGCCTCCTGTTCGAAAAGAATTTTGCACCGACCCATGCGTTTTCGGCCTTCTATCGGTATCTGAGATCTGATTTCGGTGCCCATGCTGTTGTCCATTTCGGAACCCATGGGGCCCTTGAATTCATGCCCGGAAAACAAACCGGACTTACAAATGAGTGTTGGCCGGATCGACTGATTTCCGACCTTCCCAATTTCTATGTCTATGCCGCCAACAATCCTTCGGAAGGTATAATCGCCAAGCGCCGTGCCGCGGCAACGACCATCACCTATCTGACGCCGCCCGTTACCCAGGCTGGTCTTTACAAGGGTCTTCTGGATCTGAAATCGACCATCGACCGGTGGCGAACCGTTGCGCCGGATTCCGGTGAAGAACTGAACCGACTTGCATCCGTTATCCAAAGCCAGGCCCTGGAGCTGGAACTTGTCTCCGATGGTCCCGCTTGGAATGCCGAATCGACA
>JANQOC010000310.1 GCA_028279265.1 Hyphomicrobiales bacterium | reverse complement strand
GTAGCGCAGAATTTTCAGATCGCCGGAACGGCTCTGGACAATGTCATCGCCTACCAGGAAGGTCAGGGGGCGGTGGAACTTGCGACGACTCCGGATCTGTTCGTGTTCATGGGAGCGACCCAGATCGAGCTGACATTTGCCGTGGCCAAGGACATCGACAGTTTCGAGGACTTGCGCGGACGTACATTGGCCATGGATGCGCTCTATACAGGTTTCGCCTTCGTCCTCTATGAAATGCTGGAAAAAAATGGGTTGAAACCGGGGGATTATCAAATTGAACCGGTCGGAGCGACACCGCATCGCTGGGAGTCCGTGAAAAACGGGAACCATGCGGGAACCCTTCTCATAGAACCTTTTTCGAGCATGGCCCGAACCCAGGGCTATACTATCCTGGCGGTGAGCGGTGACGTTTGTCCCCACTATCAGGGCGGCATTTTCACCGCCAGCCGTCAATGGGCGGCCGACAACCCGGCGCTGATAGAAGGCTACATCAAGGCTTATCTCAAAGGCCTGGACTGGTGCCTTGATCCGGAAAATTATGAAGCGGCAAAGGCCCTGCTGCTTCGGCGCATGCCGGCAATCAAACCTGAAGCCGCCGACAATGTTATGCGCAATGTGCTTTCGGAAAAAACCGGGCTGACCCCGCAGGCAGAGATCGATTACGAAGGATTTCGAACCGTTCTGGACCTGAGAAACCGGTTCGGACCGGAGAACACAGGCCTGTCGGAACCGGACGCCTATATCGACCTGACTTACTACAAAAATGCCCTGTAGAATCCAGGTTGAATGCGAAAAATCTTAGAGAATTCGCAGCCAGGTCAGGCTTCTCAGAACGGGAAAAGCATCACCCAGCAGAGATGTCGGCCAGGGCATGTGCAAGGCGCGATCGAACAGCAGGAACATGCCGATTACGGCAGGGACGGCAATGAGGATGGATTTTAGCCAGCCAACATCCGTTTCCCGTGAAATATAGAGAGGAATAAAAATGGCCATTGCCGGTAAAACGCCGACCAGGATAACCAGAATGTAAAGACCGACAAACCAGGCTATCTGAATAACAGCACTCCGGCGAATCTCAAGAGGGGTGAGGTGATCAAGTGACTTATCCCGGGCAATGACCGCATCGGTCTGACCAAACTTCGCAAATAACGGTTTTGCCAGAAATACGGAGGCGACCCAGAATGCCGCTGCCGCCAATCCGATGAACGAGACGGTCTGTGGCATCAGGAGGGCTTCGAATTCCCAGTTCCCGGACGACAGGATCGCCCATGCGAACATAACCGCATAGAAGGCCCAGAGTAGCTGATCGCTGACCGCAGTCGCTTTTTTAGTCCCGGAAGATTGTTCCGAATTACCTTGGGTATCTGCGGCATCGTCATCCGCTGTTCCTTTTCCCCTGATCATTGACCAGAGAAGACCCAGTAGGGGCCGTAAAAGCACGAGAACAAGAATTATCGTGATGACCATGACCCCCGGCCGGAGAAGCCAGGCAAACTCATACCTTGTCATGGAAATGAACAGATAATCCTCAATGAGGCCGCCGAGCACGAAACCGAGTACCAGTGGCGGCCGCGGCCACCCTTGCCGTTTCATGAACCAGCCGAGCAGGCCAACGCCTAAGAGGACGAAAAGATCGAGAATATCCCGCGATCCCTGATAGGCACCGATATAAGTGACGGCCAGGACCAGCGGTACGAGAATTCCTGCCCGGATGGTCGCAATTTTCGCGAGTTCATTGGCAAACAGGAAACAGAGACCGGCACCGACGATATTGGCGATGGCCACACTCCAGATCAGTGTAAATGTAATATCGAGCTGCTCCCCCAGCAGCTTGGGTCCCGGCGCAATACCATGAATGAGAAAAGCACCGAGCAACAGGGCCATGGACGCCGAGCCTGGAACGCCGAATGCCAGGGTCGGCACAAGGGCTCCCCCTTCCTTGGCGTTATTGGAGCTTTCGGAGGCGATCACGCCGCGTACATCACCGGTGCCGAAACTCTCCCGGGCGCCGGGTAATGTGCGTGCGGCATAGCCATAAGCGATCCAGTCAATGACGGCAGCCCCGATACCGGGTATGGATCCAAGCAGGGAACCAATGGAAGAGCAACGTAGCACCAGCGACCAGTTCTTGAGGACATCTTTGACACCAAGCCATTGCTGCCAGCGATCCTGGCGTTCGGCCTTGCCGGCGACACTCTTCTTTGAGATGGCGAGATCCAGGAGCTCCGGAATGGCAAACAATCCAAGCGCCAGGGGAACGAGAGGCAGCCCGTCAAGCAGATAAAGACTGTCAAATGTCCAGCGCAATTCGCCAGTCTGTTCCTCATCTCCCACAGCGGCAAAGAGAATACCGAGGCAGGCCGCAGCCAAACCTTTCATCACAGCCCCCTTACTTAAGGCCGCGACAAGGGTGAGACCGAGAGCACAGATTGCCAGGAGTTCCGGCGTTCCGATCGCCAGCATAAATGGGCGCAGAATGGGGATCGAGGCCGCCAGCAGTGCCGCTCCGAATATGCCGCCACAAACAGAAGCCGTGAATGCGGCGCCGAAGGCCCGTCCAGCTTCCCCCTTTTTGGCCATGGGATGCCCGTCCATGACCGTTGCAGCGGATCCGACCGTGCCGGGGACGCCGAACAAAACCGCAGGTATTGTATCCGACGTCACGGTAACAGCGGACAGGCCGATAAGAAATGCCAGGGCCGTGAACGGATCCATTGAGAATGTAAATGGAAGGACCAGGGCGAGACCGACCAGACCGCCGATGCCGGGAATAACGCCGACGAACAGCCCGATGACAACACCGAGAATGATGAAAACAAATCTTTCAGGATCAGCGATCGCCGATAATGCAATAAGGGCCTTTTCAACGATCATTTATGCTTATTATTCCCAAGATTTTTTGTAATGTCGTTTGATTTATTTCGTATAGTAAAGATAATTAGTTTTAAAGACAATCGCCTTCGGGCGCTAATACATCTTACGGGAGAAAGAACAATCAATAAGCCCGATAACATTTCCGAAACCTCGGCCATCGTCGATTTTCAAACCCACCTGGAAAATCTCAAGCAGCGCGGCCTTGTGCAACAGATCGATCGCGAGATCAACAAAGATACGGAACTTCATCCGCTCGTGCGGTGGCAATACAGGGGGGGCATTCCGGAAAGCCGGCGCAAGGCGTTTCTCTTCACCAATGTCGTCGATGGCAGCGGTCACCGATATGACATACCCGTAGTCGTGGGAGCGCTCGCGGCAACACCGGAGATCTATACCATCGGCATGGGCGTGCCAGCAGAACAGATCGGTGAAAAATGGATGTCGGCGATCGACAATCCCCTGGCTCCCCAGCGAATAAACGAAGCTCCCTGCCAGGAAGTCGTCATCACCGGAGACGAGCTTAAAGATATGCGCGGCGGGCTGGGACGCCTACCGATCCCGATTTCCACGCCCGGATTCGATGCAGCGCCCTACTTCACGGCAACATTGTGCATTACCAAAGATCCCGAGACGGGTATTCGCAATATGGGCACCTATCGCGCGGCCCCCAAAGCTCCCAATCGTCTCGGCGTGCGTATGGCATCCCGCATTGGAGGCGCCGGGGGCTATCTTCACTGGGTAAAATATAAGGAACGGGGCGAACGAATGCCCTGTGCGATTGTTGTCGGTGTGCCACCGGCTGTGGCATTTACCGGCCCGCAGAAACTCAAAATCGATCAGGATGAAATGGGCGTGGCAGGGGGTCTCATGGGTTCTCCGGTCCGCGTCTGCAAAGCCGCAACCGTCGATCTGGAAATTCCGGCGGATGCGGAAATCGTTATCGAAGGACTTGTTGATACGGAATTGCTGGAACCCGAGGGACCGTTTGGGGAAAGTCACGGATATGTGGCGCTCGAGGATTTCAATATGTCCATGGAAGTAACGGCCATTACCCATAAATCAAAACCGGTGTTTGCGTCCATTATCAGCCAGGTGACTCCGAGCGAGTCGAGTGTCATCAAGAAAGTCGCCTATGAGCCGCTTTATCTGCAACACCTTCGCGATCATCTGAACATCAAGGGTATCAAACGGGTGGTCATGCATGAGCCGCTTACAAATATCCGCAAGCTGCTTTTTCTGCAATTCGCTCCGGGAACACCCCGTGACGAAGTCTGGCGGGGGCTCAAAGGCGCTTCGACACTGCAATCGGCCATAGGTAAACTGGTGATCGCCGTGAGTGAAGATATAGATCCCATCAATCCCGATGCAATATTCTGGTCCATGGCTTACCGCTGCAATCCCGCCGAAGACGTGCAGATCTCCAACTTTAGGGCTCCAGGCCACGGACCCAAGTCTGAGCGCGCGGGGCTAGACTCCACAATGCTGATTGACGCGACCCTGAAACATGTTCTTCCGCCCCTGGCCCTACCCCGTAAGGAATTTATGGAGAATGCCCGTCAAATCTGGGAAGAACTCGGATTGCCGGAGCTCAATCCGGAAGCGCCCTGGCATGGCTACGAACTCGGAGACTGGGAATCCCTGTGGACGAAGTTTGCTGAAAATGCCGCCGAGGGCCGCTGGATGGAAAACGGACAAAACACGTTCGAACGTCGTAAACCGGATATCAAGCCCGAGACACCGGTCCGCAAAGTGCCGGGGACGGAAAAAGACTTTTCCTAACTCCTATCAAACCTAACGCCTTACTAACCCAACCTTGTCGAAATTCAAAAACTTCGAATCTCCAATGTCTAAGAAGCACAAGGACAAAAACTTGTCAGATCCAAATACCAACCAACCACCGAGCTGGGGCAGTGACGTTGTCGCACTGGCTCTGCGCGAACAGGGATTTCCCTATGTCTGTCTCAATCCCGGCGCCAGTTATCGCGGCCTGCATGACAGCCTCGTTAATTACCTGGGAAATGAGCGACCCGAAATCATTCTCTGCCTGCATGAAGAGCACGCAGTGGCGATCGCCCATGGGTACGCGGCCGTAACCGACACGCCCCTTGCGGCTATCGTTCATTCCAATGTCGGCCTTATGCATGCTTCCATGGCCATATTCAATGCCTGGTGCTCGCGCGTGCCTATGGTTATCCTCGGGGCCACGGGACCGGTGGACGCGGTGAAACGCCGACCCTGGATCGACTGGATCCATACGGCGGCGGATCAGGGCGCACTGGTGAGGAACTTTACCAAATGGGACGATCAACCCGCTTCTCCCGAGGCTTCCGTCGAAGCCATCAGGCGGGGAAGCCTATTGTCCCGCACGCGCCCTTCCGGACCGGTTTATATCAATCTTGATGTCAGCCTGCAGGAAGCGGAATTGCAGTCGGTCAGCGATCCACTGGATATCAAACGCTATTCATCGCCGGAGGAAACCCAACCTCAGGCTTCGACCATCGCCGCGGCATGGGATCTCATCAATCAGGCCAGCAAGCCGATTATTCTGTCGGGCCGGGTCAACCGCAGTGTCGACGGCTGGCAGAACAGGATCCAATTTGCGGAAATGGTTGACGCTCCGGTTCTGACCAGCGCCAAGGATGCGGCAAGTTTTCCGTCATCTCACCCGCTTTTCGCCGGAGAAACCGGTTGGCGGTTGCGCGGAAAAATAAGAGATCTCGTGGATGCGAGCGACTTGATCATCAGTCTCGACTGGGTCGATCTCGCAGGTACCCTTGGCCAGCTTCCGAAAGCCTCCATCGAGGCAAAGAAAATCATTCATATATCCATAGACTCGCAATTGCATCGCGGCTGGAGCATGGATTATCAGGGCCTGCCACCAGTTGATTTACCACTCGCATCGACCCCGGAAACGGGAATTGCAACCCTAATACGAGACCGGAACGCACCGGAAGTCTCAAACGGATCGGAAAAGTCCGTCCCCCAAATCGAAACAAAGGAATTGGCCGCAGGTGAACTGGGTATCGCCGATCTGGCGCGGGAATTTGCCCTGGTCAGTCGTGAATTTCAGACGAGTCTCATTAGCCGTCCCATCGGCTGGCCTCCCAACGCCAATGTCATGGAACATCCCCTAGACTTTATCGGCAGCAATGGCGGCGGCGGCGTCGGCGCGGGTCCTGGCATGGCCATTGGCGCCGCATTGGCACTGAGGGATATGAATTCCGAACGTATTCCTGTAGCGGTTCTGGGCGACGGCGATTTCATGATGGGCGTCAATGCCCTCTGGACAGCCGCCAATAAGCGTATCCCGCTCCTTATCGTCGTGGCCAATAACCGTTCGTTCTTCAATGATGAAGCCCACCAGCAACACGTCGCCGAAGACCGGGACCGACCGGTTGAAAATGCCTGGATCGGACAGCGGATCGAAGACCCGGACCCCAATCTCGTTGCCATCGCAGAGGCCCAGGGTTGGGAAGGTGAAGGGCCGGTGAGCGATCCGAAGGAATTGAAGTCCGCGCTTCAGCGCGGTTTCAGTGCCGTAAAAGGTGGAAAATGCTGGGTCGTCGACGTGCACATCAGACCGGAATATGATCGCACGCCGATGGTTGAGTATATCTAACACTGTGATTGAGTGTCGGTTTACGAAGAAATCCGGGTTTTTGACAGGTGCACCGCGTCTTCATCACAATGAACAGGCGGTAGTTGCGGGCAATACCTCAATGGCTTAAACTCTGGATCAATGCCCGGCC
>JANQOC010000267.1 GCA_028279265.1 Hyphomicrobiales bacterium | reverse complement strand
CGCAGGGTCAGTCCTTTTTTTATTCCCGGACGCTTGATCAATTTGTGTTCCGGACAAATTTCCATCCGTCACGGTCTTAAAGGTCCCAATCATGCCGTTGTTACCGCCTGCTCTACCGGCGCTCACGCAATTGGCGATGCGGCGCGTCTGGTGGCGCTGGGTGATGCGGATCTGATGCTCGCCGGTGGCAGTGAATCTCCGGTCTGCCGTCTGTCCGTTGCCGGATTTGCGGCCTGCAAAGCCCTTTCCACTCATTTCAATGATGAACCCAAGCGTGCCTCGCGGCCCTATGATGAAGCCCGCGACGGATTTGTCATGGGTGAGGGGGCCGGAATTGTTGTACTGGAGGAGTATGAGAAGGCCAAAGCCAGGGGCGCGAAAATTTACGCCGAAGTTATCGGCTATGGCCTGTCGGGTGACGCTTTCCACATCACAGCACCGGCTGAAGATGGCGACGGCGCCTATCGGTGTATGAAAGCCGCCATCGACCGGGCGGGCATTGAAGCGACGCAAATCGATTATATCAATGCCCACGGAACGTCGACACCTATGGGTGACGAAATCGAACTCGGTGCCATAGAGCGAATATTCGACGGAAAAGTCCAAAACTGCACGATGTCCTCGACCAAATCCGCTGTGGGTCATCTACTCGGCGCCGCCGGATCCGTTGAAGCTATTTTCGCCACACTGGCCATTCGCGACAATATCGCGCCACCGACCCTCAATCTCGATAATCCGTCGGTGGAAACGGAAATTGACCTCGTTCCTCACGAAGCGAAAAAGAAGGAAATCAACACGGTTTTGAGCAATTCCTTTGGTTTCGGGGGAACCAATGCGTCCTTAGTACTCAGACATGTGGACTAATCCCCGATTCTCTGTAGTTTGATTTTGAACAACTCCTCCCTTTTGCCATAATTAGAGGTACATTTTTCTTCGAGTACAGAGTGAGATAGCCGCTGATGTCGGGAAGAGATGGATTTGACTGGGGCCGGAGAAAACACGGTCAGCATACGGAGCCAACTTTCGGTTCTTCCCATCGCGGTTTTTCGGCACTGCCGAGAAGCCCGGCCGAAGCACTCGAACCAGCCAGAGCGACGCATATGCCAAGAAGCGGACGACGTTCCCGGAAACCCCTCCATCCGATTTTCGCATTTCTGAGCGGCGGATTGACCCTTTTGCTTGTCGGCTTCATTGCCGTCGGCGGCGTCATTTATTTTGCCAAATTTCAGTATGACCGTGCGGGACCGCTGGATCATTCGACGATCCTGGTTATTCCCAAAGGGGAAAGCATCAATGACATTGCTGCGCGGCTCGAAAGGGAAGGGGTCATTCGTGACCGCCGAATATTTGTTGGTGCCGTTCGCTATTTCCAATTCAAAAGTCCGGATCGCATGAAATCCGGTCTTAAGGCCGGTGAATACGAGATCAAGAAATCCGCGAGTATGCGTGTCGTCCTGGATACGCTGACCCAGGGGCGCGCGATACTGCATAAGGTGTCCCTGCCCGAAGGATTGACCAGCGGACAAATGGTGCAGAGATTGCTGGCCCACCCCCAGCTTACCGGGGAGATAAGCGAAATTCCTCCAGAAGGATCTCTGTTGCCGGATACCTACAAATTCACCCGTGGCATGTCGCGCGCAGACTTGATTGCACGGATGAAATCCGAGCAGGCGAAATTCATTGATAGGATCTGGAAAACCCGGGCTCCGGATTTGCCGATTAAATCTCCCGAAGAAGCGATCATACTGGCGTCCATCGTTGAAAAAGAAACCGGCCGCGCCGACGAACGCGGTCTCGTTGCCGGCGTGTTTATCAACCGTCTCAATCGTGGAATGCGTCTGCAGTCGGATCCGACAATTATCTACGGTATCGTCGGAACCAAGGGATCGCTGGGCCGGCCGATCTATCGCAGCGAGATCCAGAAGAAAACGCCTTACAATACCTATCAAATAGATGGTCTGCCACCGACGGCGATTGCCAATCCGGGACGGGCAGCCCTGGAAGCCGTCCTCAATCCGGAGAAAACCAATTACATATACTTCGTTGCCGATGGAACCGGCGGTCATGCCTTTGCGGAATCACTGAATCAACATCGGAAGAATGTTCAGAACTGGCGGAAAATCGAGAAGCAAATACGTGCCGACCAGGCGCGCCAGAAATCCGAAAAGGCAACCCAGGATCCGCAATTACTTCCGCAAGACACGCAGCCCGGTCAGACCAATACTGACAGCAACGACAACTCCCAGTCCTCCACGATTATTCCGGGCCTGAATATCGCCGGCGGTGTTGCGGGTAACGTACCGCTACAGGTTCCCAATGGTCAGCAGAATGGCCTCGTCGTCAGCAATCAGAACCTGGCGGCCGTTGAAACCCGGTCGGGTCAGGCGAACGGTAACAGCCAAAGTCAAGATGATCGGTTGACGACAGCCGCAAATTCCAGGTCGACACAGGCCGTGGATATTCCGCTCCCCATCCGCCGACCGAATTAAACGGACACCTCAAGGGCAGATCTTCGTCTGACTATCTCTAATATGTCTCTCGATTTCACTGGGGGCATAGGCGTTGCCTGTGCTTGTTGATTGCCATGAGACGCTGTAAACTCCGAAAAAATTGATAAACCTGGGTTCGACGAGATGTTTACCGAGGATCACGTGTGATTAAAAGCATGACCGGTTTCGCCCGCAGCGAAGGGGCGTCTGGCGAATTCAGCTGGAACTGGGAAATTCGGACCGTAAACGGAAGAGGGCTCGATATTCGTTTGCGAATGCCACATGGCAACGAAGCT
>JANQOC010000248.1 GCA_028279265.1 Hyphomicrobiales bacterium | reverse complement strand
AATCCGGTGCTCGTCTCAGGGCTTCCTGGTTTGTTGAATCCAGCTCATCAAATACGGAGACTTTGTGATCGGACGGGAGTTCAAATGTATGCAGGCTGTTTTCCGACAATTCAGATTCCGGTTTAAAGAAACAAAGCCTTCGCGGCGATTTCGGCTGCCGTAACGAGCGGCGCTGGGCTCACAACAAACAGCAGCACAAACAATCCAGAAACTCCAAGCACCAGCTTTAACCGGCCGGACATCGGCTCAAACGGTTCGGCGGGCGGATCGAAAAACATGACCTTGATAATACGCAGGTAATAATAGGCCCCCACGACACTGGCCAGGACGCCGATGACGGCAAGGGCATAAAGATCCGCTTTGATGGCGGCCAGGAACACGTAAAATTTAGCAAAGAAGCCCGCAAGAGGCGGAATACCAGCCAGTGAAAACAGGAGCATGGCCAGCAAGAAAGCCATGGGAAGATTGTTCTGTGACAGACCCGCAAGGTCGTCGATGTTTTCAACCAAACCTTCCGATCGGTTCATGGCCAGAATGCAGGCAAACGTGCCGAGGGTCATGGCCAGATAGATAGCCAGATAAATGATCACCCCCTTGGCGCCATCGACACTTCCGGCCGCCAATCCCACAAGAGCGAAACCCATATGTCCGATGGAACTATAGGCCATCAGTCGCTTGATGTTTGTCTGTCCAATGGCCGCGAACGCTCCCAGTCCCATGGAGGCGATGGAGATGAAAACGACGATCTGCTGCCAGTCACTGGTGATTGACGGGAAGGCCGTCAGGGCTACGCGCACGAAAAGGGCCATGGCCGCGATTTTCGGTACCGCGGCAAAAAAGGCGGTCACGGGTGTTGGCGCACCCTCATAGACATCCGGTGTCCACATATGAAAAGGAACCGCGGAAATCTTGAAGGCCAGGCCGCTGATCAAAAACACCAGCCCGAAGATCAGTCCGAGATTTGTCCCGGACTCCTGCAGGACGGCGGCGATCTGCGGAAAGGTTGTCGACCCCGTAAAACCGTAAATCAGCGATGCACCATAAAGGAGCATGCCGGATGACAGAGCGCCGAGGACGAAATATTTCAGTCCGGCTTCACTGGAACGGACGGAGTCGCGCCGGAATGCAGCGACCACATAGAGTGCGAGACTCTGGAGCTCAAGCCCCAGATAAAGCGAGATCAGATCGTTCGCCGATACCATGAGCAGCATGCCCAGGGTCGCGAACAGGACCAGAATGGCATATTCGAATTTCAGGATCTGGCTCTGACGCAATTGATCGATGGACATGAACAAGGCCACGCCTGAACCGATCAAAATCAGAATCTTGATAAATCGGCCATAGGAATCGATGATCAGGGTCTTGTTGAACATTTCGACGGTTTCGGACGACTGATAGATAATCAGTCCGGCGGTGATCACCATCAGTATCAGAGACAGCCAGGTCACAGTGACCGACGATCTGTTGCTGCTGAATGCACCGACCAATAACAGAACCAGCGTGCCGACCGCGAGGACGATCTCGGGAAGAAGCGGAGCATATTGCATCAGGACAGACATGAATAATTCCTCTTCTTCTTACCGGGCTGCGAGGGCCGGCAACTGGCCCGCTTCCGCAAGGGCTGCCTGGTAGTTGGTCAGCAAATTGTTGACCGATACAGCCATGACATCGAGCAAGATCGATGGATAAATTCCAAACAATATCGTCAGCACCACGAGCGGCGCCATGAATGCGACTTCGCGGAAATTCATATCCTTGATCGCCGCGAGGTTGGGCTTTTCAAGCTGCCCGAAAATAACCCGCCGATAGAGCCATAGCGCATAAGCCGCGGACAGGATGACTCCGGTCGTGGCAAGTGTCGCGACCCATGTATTGACCTTGAAGGCCGCCAGCAGGGCCAGGAACTCGCCGACGAATCCGCTGGTGCCCGGCAATCCCACATTAGCCATTGTAAACACCATGAAACAGAAAGCATAAATCGGCATGCGATTAACAAGGCCGCCATAGGCATCAATATTGCGGGTATGCATGCGGTCGTATATGACGCCGACACACAGGAATAGTGCTGCGGACACGATCCCGTGGGAGAGCATCTGGAAAATGCCACCCTCAACGCCCTGGGTTGTAAGCGTAAATATCCCCATAGTCACGAAACCCATATGGGCGACGGACGAATAGGCGATGAGTTTCTTGATGTCTTCCTGAGCCAGGGCCACCAGGGATGTATAGATGATGGCCACCACACTCAGGAGGAAGACCAGATTTGCGAAGTCCGCGGAGGCAACCGGGAACATCGGTATCGAAAACCTCAGGAACCCGTAGCCCCCCATCTTCAGGAGGATGGCCGCCAGGATCACGGAGCCCGCCGTTGGCGCTTCGACGTGCGCATCCGGCAGCCAGGTATGGACCGGCCACATGGGCATTTTCACGGCAAAGGAAGCAAAGAACGCGAGCCACAGCCAGGTTTGCATCTCAACCGGAAACTTGTGGGTCAGGAGCGTCGTTATGTCGGTAGTACCCGCGTTCCAGAACATGGCCATAATCGCCAGGAGCATGAGGACGGAACCGAGTAAGGTGTAGAGGAAAAACTTGAAACTCGCATAGACCCGTCTTTGACCGCCCCATACGCCGATGATGAGAAACATCGGGATAAGGCCACCCTCGAAGAACAGATAGAACAGCACCAGATCAAGGGCACAGAACACACCGATCATCAGCGTTTCCAGGACCAGAAACGCAATCATATATTCACGTACTCGGGTCGTGATGGATTGCCAACTCGCCAGGATACAAACCGGCATCAGGAAAGTCGTGAGAATGATAAACGGCATCGAAATACCGTCGACACCCATGCGGTAGTTTATCGTCCCTCCCAGCCAGCTGCGCTCTTCAACAAACTGGAACGCGGAGGTGTTGTAATCAAACTCGATCCAGATGATGAGCGAAACAAAGAAGGTAATTACCGTCGTCCACAGCGCCACCCGCCGGGCATTCTGCGCGGCGATTTCATCGTCATTGGGAATGAACAGAATGAAAACTGCACCGATCAGGGGCAGGAAAGTTATGGCAAACAGGATAGGCCAATCAGTGGTCATTACTGCACCCCTCCTGTCGCAAACATGAAGTAGGTCACCAGCAATGCAACCCCGATCAGCATCGCAAAGGCATAGTGATACACATAGCCGCTTTGCAGGCGGACAACCCGGTTGGTGACATCAATAACGCGCGCGGTAACCCCATCGGGGCCCAATCCGTCAATGATCCGCCCGTCGCCGATTTTCCAGAGGAAACGCCCCAGCCATTTTGCAGGTCTGACGAAAACCCAGTCATAAAGTTCGTCGAAGTACCATTTGTTGAGGAAAAACAGGTAGATCGGTTTAAACATCCGTGACATGAGCAGCGGCAGGACCGGGACCCAGATATACATCAGACAGGCAACGAGGAAACCCGCCACCATCATGATCGTCGGCATGAACACCACCAGTTTCGGAACATGGTGCAGGTCCTCGAGAATGGTGTTGCCGGTGCCCGTAAACAGGGACGTACGCCAGAATGACTGGTAGGCGTCGCCAACGAAATAAGCTTTGAATAAGAAACCGGCAACGATGGACCCCACAGCCAGCAGAACAAGCGGGATGAGCATCACCCAGGGGCTCTCGTGCACGTGATCGAGGACATCCTGCTTGGCCCGGCTCTTACCGTGGAAAGTCAGGAACATCAGTCGCCAGGAATAGAACGATGTCATAAAGGCGGCGATGACAGTGGCGTAAAAGGCGTACATCCCGATTCCGGAATGAGCGGCAAACGCCGCTTCAACGATGGCGTCCTTGGAGTAAAAACCGGCCGTAAACGGAAAACCCGTCAGGGCAAGGGTACCGATCAGCATCATTGCCCAGGTAAAGGGAATGAGCTTGCGCAGGCCGCCCATGTGGCGAATATCCTGCTCATCACTCATGGCATGAATTACTGACCCGGAACCCAGGAACAGCAATGCCTTGAAGAACGCATGGGTGAAAAGATGGAAGATGCCTACGGAATAGGCCCCGACACCCAGAGCGACAAACATGTATCCAAGCTGGGAACAGGTTGAATAGGCAATCACCCGCTTAATATCGTTTTGTACCAGTCCGACGGTGGCTGCGAAGAACGCCGTTGTCGCGCCGATTGCCGTGACAACGATCAGGGCTGTGGGCGAAAATTCAAACAAGGGCGACAGCCGTGCGACCATGAAGACACCGGCGGTGACCATGGTGGCGGCATGGATCAGGGCGGAAACCGGTGTCGGGCCTTCCATGGCATCCGGCAACCAGGTGTGCAAAAGGAATTGCGCCGATTTCCCCATCGCCCCCATGAACAGGAGCAGGCAGATGAGGGTTATCACATCGATCTGATAACCCAGGAATTCGATCGTCTTGCCCACCTGCTCCGGCGCTTTTGCGAAAACCGTATCAAAGTCGATAGTGCCGAAGACGAAAAAGACGGCGAAGATGCCGAGGGCGAACCCGAAATCGCCAATGCGATTGACCACGAAAGCTTTGATGGCGGCCGCGTTAGCGGACGGTTTTTGATACCAGAAACCAATCAACAGATAGGACGCCAGCCCCACGCCTTCCCAGCCGAAAAACAGCTGCAGGAAATTGTCTGACGTCACCAGCATCAGCATCGAGAAAGTGAACAGGGAGAGATAAGCGAAAAAGCGCTGGCGGTGGGGATCGTCGTGCATATAACCGATGGAGTAGATATGCACCAGGCTCGAGACCGTATTGACGACAACCAGCATCACCGCCGTGAGCGTATCAACGCGCAGACTCCAGCTGACATCAAGATCTCCCGATGAAATCCATCGCAGAATTTCGACGCGTCCGCCGCCATCGTTCAGACCGACATCGATGAGAACGACCCAAGAAAGAATGGCTGCCAGTACCATGAGCGAGCAGGTGACGATTTCACTGCCCCGCGCGCCGATAAAGCGGCCGAAAAATCCGGCAATGAGACATCCGATCAGGGGGAGAAAAACAATTGCTGAATACATGATGCCGCGCCTCAGCCTTTCATCATATTTATATCTTCAACGGCAATACTGCCGCGATTGCGGAAATAGACGACGACAATGGCCAACCCTATGGCCGCCTCTCCGGCGGCAACTGTCAGAACCAGAAGCGCAAACACCTGGCCGACGAGATCTCCCAGATGCGAGGAGAAGGCAACGAGATTGATATTCACCGCCAGCAGCATAAGCTCGATCGACATAAGGATGACGATGACATTCTTGCGGTTCAGGAATATTCCAAACACACCCAATGTAAACAGAATGGCGGCAACCGTCAGATAATGTGGCAGTCCGATTTCCATTTTTAGGTCACCCCTTTTTCGCCGTCACACGCGACATTTCTCTAAAGACCCGCACCAGGCTTGACCGGCTTGACTTCGATGGACGTCGCCGGCGTGCGGGCCACCTGGGCGGAGATATCCTGGCGCAGGACGCCTTCCTTCTGCCGCAGGGTTAAAACGATCGCTCCGATCATGGCAACCAGCAGGATCAGTCCTGCGAGCTCAAAGAAATAAACATAGTCGGTATATAGAATGCGCCCGATGGCCTCGGTATTTGTAATATTCGGCGCGGCTTTAAACGGCGCCGCGACCGTTGACTTCAATTCCGGCGAAATCGCCCAGCCGCCGAGAACCATAATCAGTTCGATCAGGAGGATTATTCCGACCGTCGCTCCGAAAGGCAGATATTTGATAAACCCCGCCCGCAGTTCGGCGAAGTCAACATCGAGCATCATCACGACGAACAGGAACAGCACGGCAACCGCGCCGACATAAACGATGACCAGTATCATCGCCAGGAACTCGGCTCCCAGCAGCAGGAACAATCCGGCGGAATTAAAAAAGGCAAGGATCAAGAACAAAACGCCGTGCACGGGATTTCGCGCGGTAATCACCATAAAGGCGCTGGCGACCACCATTGCTGAAAACAGATAGAAAAAAAAGCCACTCAACATCGTTTCGTCTTTCTCAAATTTTCAAGCCAGTCTCTGACCTGCCATCTTGCGATCCTGCCAATCACCGATAAGGCGCATCCAGTGAAATATTGCGGGCAATATCCCGCTCCCAGCGGTCGCCATTGGCGAGCAAGCGCTCCTTGCTGTAATACAATTCCTCACGGGTTTCGGTGGCGAATTCAAAGTTCGGACCTTCGACAATCGCATCCACCGGACAGGCTTCCTGACAGAATCCGCAATAGATGCACTTCACCATGTCAATGTCATATCGGGTCGTGCGCCGGGTACCGTCATTGCCACGCGGTCCCGCCTCGATCGTTATCGCCTGCGCCGGGCAAATTGCTTCGCACAGCTTGCAGGCAATGCACCGCTCTTCTCCATTGGGATAACGCCGCAGCGCATGCTCGCCCCGGAAACGTGGGCTGATGGGGCCTTTTTCATAGGGGTAATTAATCGTCGCTTTCGGCTTGACCATATACTTCAGGGTCAGAAAGAACGCCGACACAAACTCTGACAAGAGGAGTGATTTTGCTGCCTGTGCAATTCGAGCCATTATCTTTCCTTAACTTTCCATCCCATCAATTCGTTGACTAAGGCGCCAGATCAAAAAAGTGCAGAATGCCGGACACCGCCACAACCATGAACAGCGACAGGGGCAGGAATACCTTCCAGCCCAGCCGCATCAGCTGGTCATAGCGGTAACGGGGAACCATGGCTTTGACCATGGAAAACATGAAAAACACAAAACAGACCTTGGCCAGGAACCAGATGACGCCGGGTATCCAGTTAAACGGTGCGATGTCGAACGGCGGCAGCCACCCGCCCAGGAACAGGGTCGTCGTCAGCGCGCACATCATGACGATCGCAACATATTCGCCGAGCATGAAAAGCAGATATGGTGTCGATGAATATTCGACCATATAACCGGCCACGAGTTCGGATTCGGCTTCCGGCAGGTCAAAGGGCGGGCGGTTGGTTTCGGCAAGCGCTGAAATAAAAAACACGAC
>JANQOC010000164.1 GCA_028279265.1 Hyphomicrobiales bacterium | reverse complement strand
CCGCTTCATGGAAGACATGCCGTTCACGGTGGCGGTCGTGGTGCTGGCCAGCCTGCTCGAGTGCTTCCTGGTTCTTCCGGCACACATGCGCCATTCCCTGGCCTACAAGGCGAAAAAAACCTGGATAGATGTCCCCAGCGAAGTCACCAACCGCGGCTTCCGATGGTTCCGCGAGCATATGTTCAGACCTTTCATATACTGGGTCATCAAATTTCGCTATCCGACCGTTGCCGCCGCATTCCTGTTGCTGTGCATTTCGCTCGCCGCGGTCGTCGACAGAACCGTAAAGTGGCGCTTCTTTGTCGCGCCCGAGCGGGGAACCATCAGCGCCAATATCGCGATGTTGCCCGGCGCTTCCCGGGAGGACACAAGAGCCATGCTCAATGAAATGGAGCGGGCCCTTAAAACTACGAACGAGGCTTACAAGGAAAAATACGGCCGGGCACCTGTTGAACTTGCGATCACCAAAATCGGCGGTACCACCGGCCGGGGCCTGAGGGGATCTGACACGAAAGATCCAGACCGCCTTGGGGGCATGGACATATCACTGATTGATCCCGACGAACGCCCCTATTCCGCCTTCCAGTTCATTTTCGCGTGGCGGGACGCCATCAAAAGGAGTCCGAAACTGGAACGTCTGGCGGTGCGCGGCGAACGCCGGGGACCCGGGGGTGACGATATTCACGTACGCCTTTTTGGAAGCGACACGGAAACCCTGAAAGCTGCTTCAACGGCTCTTGACAATCGCCTGAGCCAGTTCGCAGCCGTAAGCAGCGTTGAAGACGACCTTACATACGATAAGCCCGAACTTATCGTGAAGTTAACATCCCGTGGCGAAGCCCTTGGCTTTTCCACCGAGACGGTCGCCCGTTATCTGCGACAACGGCTCGACGGTATCGAAGCGACCTCGTTCGCCCGCAACGAACATGAAGTCAAAGTCAAGGTCCGGTTGCCGGAAGATAAACTCGATGCCTCTTACATATTCCGAGCCCGCCTGCCTCTGCCCGAAGGAGATGGATTTGTTCCCTTGTCCTCAATTGCCGAGATCAAGGAACAGCAGAGCTTCTCAATTATCCGCAGAGAAAATGGCGAACGGGTCGTTTCTGTTACCGGAGACCTGGGAGAAGATGCTGCGGCTGGAGAGGAAGTCGTCCGCAGGCTAAGCAATGAATTATTGCCCGAGATTGCCGCCACCTTTGGTGTTTCCTATTCCCTTGGCGGCCTGGCGGAGCAGGAAAAGGAGTTTCTGTCGGATGTAACCCTTGGCGCCATCGCCTGCCTGATCGGCATTTACCTGACCCTGACCTGGGTGTTCGGCTCATGGATTCGTCCGTTCACGGTGATGCTGGTCATCCCCTTCGGACTGATCGGAGCGATTTGGGGACACTATATTCACGGCGTCCCCCTGACCATGTTCTCCGTCGTCGGGCTGATCGGCATGGCGGGTATCATCATCAACGACTCGATCGTCCTGGTAACGACAATTGATGAACGCAAACTGCAGAAAGACATGTTTTCCGCAATCATTGAAGGCACATGCAACCGCCTGCGCGCCGTCATTCTGACAAGCCTCACGACCGTCGGCGGACTTACACCGCTCCTGTTTGAGCAAAGCCGGCAGGCCGCTTTCCTGAAACCAACGGTTGTAACCCTTGTCTACGGGCTTGGTTTTGGCCTTGTGCTTGTTTTGCTGATCACGCCGTCGATGATAGCCATACAACAGGACCTGACGCTCCGGGCCAGGAGCTTGCGCCGGTTCGCCAAGCTTGCGACGCGCCCGCGACGGACGCGCCTCGGGCAAACCTGATGTAAATTTGATCTGCAGGGAAATCTAGGTTGGGAAAACGGCGGTCATCTCCAGCTCAACCCGGGCGCCGGGCGTCGACAGCTGGTTGACGCAAATGGTCGTGCTCGCCGGCTTCCAGTCACCGAAATAAGAATTCATAACGACATTGATCTCATCCATGTCGCGCATATCCGTCAGGTAGCGAACCACCTTGACAACATCGGTCCAGGTCAGCCCTTCATGTTCCAGAATGGATTTGATCGTATCCATGGACAAACGCGTTTGCGCCCCGATTTCGACGGGATGAGCATGCTCATGCAGTTCATGGGGATGGGCATGATAGAGGGGGGATGCGGTTGCTCCGGAAATATACAGCAGATCACCAGGAGACTGTATCCGGATTGCCGGGGCATAGGGCATTTCCTTGTGACGTTCAGGGATCGTCTGGATTTCGCCGATATTCGGATTGCTGGGAGATGTCTTGAAAGCGATTGTTCTTTCCGCCATTCTTGTTCCTTCCTGTCTGGCTGCGGAGAATCCTCTCCGGGCA
>JANQOC010000221.1 GCA_028279265.1 Hyphomicrobiales bacterium | reverse complement strand
GAAAGGCGATTTGCCGATAAATGTCTCGTAACTCTCGGAAATATAATCAATTTCCTTGGTCAGAGAATTGGGATTTTTCTCGCCATAGAGGTCATTCAGTTGGTCTTCTGAAGTAATATCACTGGGTCTGTCGGTGTCAGGTTTGGAATAATTCATTTTGCGGGATTCCGGGTTCGTCGAAGGCACCTTAGTTTAACGATCTAGGACGGACGATTGTCAATACAATTTCGGACCAGGTCAATTCCCTCGGCAATGCCCGGCAGGTCAATGGTCCCGGTTTCGGCCTTGCCGAGACGGTAGGTCAGCTTGTTCTGATTGCGAAGGCTTTCAATTAACTGTCCGAATTCGGCAATCTCAAATTCGGCGGTATTACCGCCGCGCAAAACCGGGATGCTGGCGACCATGGGCAAATCCTGAACTCTGACGCGCGCCGTCAGAAAGCCCATTTCTCCTCGTCTGAACTGTTCATCCCTTACAATGAGACGCCAGCCCGACCGGGCATCATGGGTCAGTCCCAGCTTTGTGTTTGAATCTAGTTCGGCATAGGCCTGGCATTTGGCCGCCTGAATATTGCGAATACCGAACCGGACGGAGCTGGAGACCCATCTGACAGCCGATCCGGTCCCCGCATGAGCCTCCATGTAAGTAGGATAGTTACAGAAACTTTTTTTGCAGGCTTCCGTTTTGCCAATCCATTTCATGCCGCGGGGAGAATAGTCCTCCAGCCATTTGGAGAGCACCGTTCGATCTACCCCCTGCCCGGCGGCATGATCGACAATATAATAATTGCATAGATCGCTACGCTGACGACGCGCACCGCAACTGTGGAACCCGAGCTTTCCGGTTCCCTCGACATAAAAATGATCCGCGGCAAAGTAAATTATTGACGAACAGGCGGACGCACACCGGAAGCCGGGGGGAACAACAGCCACAAAATCTTCTTGTTGAATAATCCGGGCGATTTTGAAAGCCTCTGCCGCCAAACCGCCAGGGCTGTTCAGATAGAGAATATATTTCCCATGACGATTGCGGGTGGCTTTCGGGATGATCTTTGAAAACCTGTCCGCATCGCCAGCGACGATTTCTCCGTTGCCAACGATAACGACCGCCCCGAGTTTGGGTATTGGAGCCGTGTGGAATTCCATACTGCGTGCGGGACTAATTGTCAGAACCAGGCCCAGGATACACAAGAGCGTTCGCCAAAGCATGAGCCTCTATTTCCCCTCGCAGTTTGCAATGAGTTCACCGATTGTCTCCCGCGCATCGGTAATTCTCACGCGTACAATCTTTTGGCTCTTGTCTAACCGGTATCCCAGCCAGCGAAACTTTCTCAGATTGGTGATGAAATTCCGGTCGCGCCTGAGTTCGATACGGAGGCTTTTTCCCTCTCTCTGGGCGGGGAAAGCGTAAGCTTTGCGGCCTTTCCTGCCCAGATACAGATTGACGCTTTCAACCTGTTGCTTGGACTTCGCCAGACGCCGGTCCGACAGGTGGATATACCAGTTGCGGTCCCTGTCGACGGAGATATCGGTCATTACGGACTTATGAAAGCGAATGGCATGGCAGTCGATGGTATGGGATGCCCCATAGGCCGGCCCCTGGTATAGCAGGACGCTCAGAAGACACACCGCCAGAAATCTTCCGTCAACTGATCTAATCCGCACGATCCATTCCCAAAAAATCAAACCCGTCACCCCTTATAGAACAATTACTTTTCTTCAAATACAAGGTGTCGTGGAGTGAATTTTCGGTGAATTTTGCCGCCAGCCCTTCCCCGTGAACCAGAGTGTCGGGCACCATGTCCTTTGGCCGGAGCTTAAAAATTAATCTTAATTCTCAACTCTGTTCCCGGGATTTCCCGTAATCCTGCCCGCGGTCCGGAGACTGGCATCTGACTTGCCAGTGTCCGGTCATTAGCAAGATCTTTGTGGGATTACGGACATGCATTTACTTTCACACTTTTCCTGGCTGCCGGTATTTTTGCTGTTCCTGGGCATCGGCTGGTTATTCATGGCTTACGCATTCAATTCACTTAAAAAGTAACCTCCCCGCCTCGTTCACCTCTCCAGAAAACCTGACGAAACAAAAATGTTCGTAAATGGAACGGTACATTTGACTGCACCGCCATTTTTGCAGCATTAACGACCATCGTCATGCGCATGCGATAGGCGTTTAGTTCGTTCCCGCGAGATTTTTTACTCGACCCCGGAGTATGCAAAAGCCTAATATCAGGGCCATCGGATCAACCGGTCCTGTCGGGGCTGTCAATTCTTTTCTTATTCACCAGGTCGAATTTATGGCCCAAACTAACCAACGTCTGCTGGCGATCGGGCTCACATGTTCCGCCGTTTTCCTGTTTTCCCTGCTTGATACCACGGCCAAATATCTCGGCGAAGTTGCGGGCCTGCCCTTTATGCAAGTCGTCTGGATGAGGTTTGCCGGGCACTTTCTGTTCGCCCTGATTTTTTTTGGACCGAAAGTTGTCACTTCGCTGGGACAGGCAGGCCGGCCTGTATTTCAACTCCTGCGCTCCTTGTTCGTAGCCCTTGCGACGGTTTTCAATTTCGTTGCCGTCACATACCTGCAGTTGGATCAGACAATCTCGATCTTTTTCATCTCCCCCCTGATTGTCGCGGCCCTTGCCGGCCCCCTGCTTGGAGAATGGGTCGGTTGGCGAAGGTTCATTGCCATTTCCGTTGGCTTTTCAGGCGTCATCCTGATTACGCGACCGGGTTTTGGGGGCATTCACTGGGCCATCAGTTTTTCATTCTGCGCCGCTTTTTCCTATGCCCTGTACTTGCTGCTTACCCGCTTCCTGGCCGAACGGGAACCGACGGACGTCACGAACTTCTATACCCCGATAGCGGGGGTCATTTTCCCGCTGCCTGTCGCCCTCTATGTGTGGGTATGGCCCGAAGATCTGACAACCTGGCTTTTTGTATCCCTGCTGGGGCTGACCGGAGGTGTCGGGCACGCCCTGCTTCTCTATGCCCACAAGTTCGCCCCTGCTCCGGTGACGGCGCCATTCATCTACAGCGCCATCATATACGTGTCTATCCTTGGATATCTAGTCTTCGGGGATATTCCGACCTATTGGACACTCGGTGGCGGCCTGGTCATCATCGCCTCGGGATTGTACCTGCTCTACCGCGGACGCTATTAGTCAAGTCTGCCGTTTCCAGAGGCCTGGGTGCGTCGCCAGGACAGGAGACGCCAGATAAACAACAGCGCCGTCGCGACACCGCCGATAGCGGTTGCGAGTTGATAAATCGGATCAAAAGCGCTCACCCGGTGAATGAGCAGATCCCACCAGCGCACATCGACTTCAATTTGCGTACTGAACGTGCGGATAGTGACAGGAGGCAGGTCTCTCGTCCCTTCGCGCAGTATGGCGGACAGATCGAGATTTAGCCGTTTGAACTCACCTTCTTCGGTCGGCGTTACGAACCATGTCCATTTGACCGGCGCCAGACTTGTTATCGTTCGCTGCTGGGGTCCCGACGGTTCGATCCGGAAGGCGGCGCCGGAAAGTTCAGCCTGCATGACTCGCGAGATTTTTGTTGTCCCGGTTTTGACCTGTCCCGGCAGGCCTTCAAGTTCCTTTTTGTGGTCGTCCTGACCGGTTTTGATAACCAGCGAAATCTGCGTTCGCTTGCCGAGATACATGCTCTTGGGATGATTGTAGGCCAGGGGCGATTCTTTGAGGTTCTTGATAACCGACTCAAAATCCGTGCAATCATTGGCGCCCACAACACCGATCGAGGCGCATTCCTGGGCCCGTGTCATCTCCGAACCTGCCGTTGGTGCCTGGAAACTAAAATCACGGGTTCGCATTGCGCGCTTTCTTACCGTGCTTTTAGGGGCGGCTTTGCCGGCGTTTCCTGCACCCCCGTTGCCGGGGCTCGCAGACCGGCTGCTTCCAATCTTCATCTGCGGCGGCGACTGCAATTTCGGTGAACCCGCGTTCTTCGGGCGTGCCGCCGGTTTCATTGCTTCAACCGAATTGACCGTAGAGTTTCCGGTGACCCTGTTCGGGTCAGTGTTCGTGACCGTGTTGGAGATAGTGTTCGTGGTCGTATCCGCGGCCAGATCAGTCCCCGCATTCAAACCTTTCATGGCGCGTTGAATTTTGGCGGTTTGCCCCAGCACTTCGACAAAGGGCCGCATCTGCGTGTGTAACACCTGCAGGGGTGATCCCTGCTCTTTCAGCTTCTCTAATCGCACCCGGCAGGCCGTATAAAAAATGCGGTTGCGCAAATCTTCCGCCGATGTGTCGCCACGGACCTTTTCCAGTCTCTCAACATCGACGCCGAGCGCAATTTTGAGGCCGTCAGGCGGCAGTTCAGATTGGGCCAGACCTTCCGAAATAGTATCCACAAGGGTTTGCAGTGAAAGGTCTCCCAGATTGGCTCCATCACCACAAACCGGGTTCGCCCGTGCCTGCGGGGCCAGGGAAAGGCTCAAAACGAGGATCACAAATGCACATCTGAAACTCAACCACCGCATGCCCAATTTCTCCCCTGACTGTGCGAATCGGTCCACCCGCGTACCAAAATTGTGCCCCGGGCTAGCACAGTTTAGGTCAAAAATTGTGACATTTGTAGAAGATATTATTCATTTTAGAATTGTAGAATTGAGATCAGAGTCCCCCGCAAATACCGGCAACGATGGATTATCCCGCATTTCCGGAGGAATTTATTCTTTTGCAGCCGCGAATCCACGGATCGTATCCTCAACAAACAGCTTCAATTGCTGATTTTCGATGGCTCCGCGGGTTTTCTGCATAAGCTCCTGATAAAAGTGAATATTGGCCCAGGATATCAGCATGGATCCCAGTATTTCCTTGGATTTGACAAGGTGGTGCAGATAGGCCCGGGAATAGTTGCGGGCCGCCGGACAGGAACTCCGGGGATCCAGGGGCGATTTGTCATCGGCATATCTGGCATTGCGCAGATTGATCTTGCCGCCCCAGGTAAACGCCTGGCCGTGGCGTCCGGAACGGGTGGGCATCACGCAATCAAACATATCGACCCCCAGCATGATGGAATAGAGCAAATCTTCCGGTGTGCCGACACCCATGAGATAGCGGGGCTTGGTTTCCGGC
>JANQOC010000217.1 GCA_028279265.1 Hyphomicrobiales bacterium | reverse complement strand
AGACCTTTGAGATACCCTACGGTGAAGCCTGTGATCCCCACGTGACTGTTGACAAAGGGGAAGGGCTTGGTTTGTCCAACCGCTTCTCGACAGGCCCGGCCGTTCAATTGCCGGCGGAAATCAAAAGCTCCTCGGACCCTTCCCACTATGAAATAGTTGTCGAGCGACATTTCGACCATAAAAACAATAAGAATCTGGATGTTAGCATCTCCGGCAGCATACCTTTCAGGGGCTGCTGAGCGATAATTCCAGCCGTCTTTGAATAGCGAGCGCTTCTATCTCCAGTTGCCGTTTTTGGGCATCAACAGCACAGGCAGGTTAATTCCGCACCCGTGTGAGCTAAAAGAAGGCGCGTTTACAAGACATTCCCATTTGAAATTGCTATATCAGGCAGGAAATTAGAACATAAGGGCCGGTAAATGCGCTTGAGCGAATACTTTTTGCCGCTTCTGAGGGATGATCCCAAGGAAGCTGAAATTGTTTCTCACAGATATATGCTGCGTGCCGGGCTCATCCGCCAAGCCAGTGCCGGGATCTATTCCTGGTTGCCAATGGGTTTCCGCGTTCTCAAGAAAATCGAAGCCATCGTCCGGGAAGAACAAAATCGCGCCGGCGCTATCGAATTGCTGATGCCGACCATCCAGTCGGCCGAACTTTGGCGCGAGAGCGGGCGGTATGACGACTATGGCAAGGAAATGTTGCGTATCGAGGATCGTTCCGGACGGGAGATGCTTTACGGTCCGACCAATGAAGAATTGATCACGGAGATATTTCGCGCAGGTGTCAATTCCTATCGTGACCTGCCGCGCAATCTCTACCATATTCAATGGAAATTCAGGGACGAGATCCGACCGCGTTTCGGTGTGATGCGCGGACGCGAATTCCTGATGAAAGACGGATACTCTTTCGACCTCGATGTCGAAAGTGCCAAGCACTCCTATAATCAAATGTTTGTTTCCTATCTGCGCACCTTCGATCGAATGGGGCTCAAGGCTATTCCCATGGCGGCTGATACCGGTCCCATTGGAGGCGATCTGAGCCATGAGTTCATCATTCTTGCAGATACCGGTGAAAGCGAGGTCTTTTGTCATCAGGATCTCATTGACATGGACGCTCCCGGGGCGGATGTGGACTATGGTTCGGATTTGCAGCCGGAAATTGACCGCTGGACCAACCATTATGCGGCGACAGATGAACTTCATGACCCGGCAAAGTTTGACGAATTGGTCCCCCGGGAAAAACAGGTGAGTGCCCGGGGTATCGAAGTCGGACATATTTTTTTCTTTGGCACTAAATATACTGAGGCCATGAATTGCCTTGTCCAGGGGCCTGACGGCAAGCAGATCCCCTTGCAATGCGGGTCATACGGGATCGGCGTTTCGCGCCTGGTCGGCGGTATCATCGAAGCGAGTCATGATGAGAACGGTATCATCTGGCCCGAACCGGTGGCACCATTCCGGATCGGGCTGTTGAATTTGAAAGTCGGGGATGAAAAGACCGACGAAGCTTGTGGAGCTTTGTATCAGCAACTTACGGCTGCCGGTGTGGAAGTTCTTTACGATGATCGCAACGAACGTGCCGGCGGCAAGTTCGCGACCATGGATCTCATAGGATTGCCCTGGCAGATCATTGTCGGCCCCAAAGGGATTAAATCCGGTGAGGTCGAGGTCAAGAATCGCGCCTCCGGTGATCGGGAATCCCTTTCGATGGATGCCGTTTTAAATAAGTTTACGCACTAACCCTTCGGGAACAGAGAACCGGCAGGTAAGAGAACATCAAAGATGGCGAAAAACAGCGACACGTCTCCGTTTTCAGCGTTCGAATGGATGCTGGCCCTGCGTTATCTGCGGGCCCGGCGCAAGGAGGGTTTCATTTCGGTGATTGCCGGGTTCTCCTTTCTGGGCATTACACTTGGAGTGGCGACACTGATCATTGTCATGGCTGTCATGAACGGCTTTCGCAACGAGCTTTTTGAAAAGATTCTTGGTCTTAATGGCCATGTCATCGTCAGCAAGATCGGCGGTGAATTCAATGACTACGATGCTGTCGCCGAGCGGGTGAAAAAAATTTCGGGCATCAAAAGTGTCCTGCCGCTCGTTGAAGGTCAGGCCATGATTTCCACACCTGCCGTCGCAACCGGCGCCCTGGTCCGTGGAATGAAGGTCGAGGATCTCCGTCAGCTCACTTCCGTCTCCGATAACATTCGATTTGGTCAGCTTGAGGGATTTGACAATGCCGAGCGACCGTCGCTGATATTGGGAACCCGGCTGGCGAGATCGCTGCAGGTGAAAGTCGGGGACCAGGTAACCTTGGTCACGGCCCGCGGAGCTTCGACACCGTTTGGCACCGCGCCGCGGGTCAAGCGGTACCCGGTGACCGCCATATTTGAAATCGGTATGTCGGAATACGACAATTCCATTGTCTTCATGCCCCTGCGCGAAGCCCAGCTCTATTTCAACAAGCGGGATGAGGTCAATGTTCTCGAGGTCGTCGTTGAAAAGCCGGATCAGATCACGGAGATCAACAAGCAGATTCTCGATGTCAGCGGTACATCCTTTTACGTGACGGATTGGCGCCAGCGCAATTCCAGCTTTTTCAATGCCCTGCAGGTCGAACGAAATGTGATGTTTCTGATCCTGACCCTGATCGTTCTGGTCGCCGCGCTCAATATTATTTCCGGGCTCATCATGCTGGTCAAAGACAAGGGGCGGGATATTGCGGTGCTGAGAACCATGGGCGCGACACGTGGGGCGATCATGCGCGTCTTCTTCATAACCGGCGCCAGTATCGGCGTTGTTGGCACACTTTCAGGAATGCTTTTGGGAATAGCGGTCTGCCTGAACATCGAATCCATCAGACAGTTCATCAGCTCCCTCACACAAACGGAGATTTTTTCACCTGAGCTTTATTATCTGTCGCAACTTCCCGCGGATATTGAATTCGGAGAGGTTTTCTCTGTCGTCACCATGGCCCTGGTGTTATCCGTATTAGCCACATTATACCCCTCCTGGCGTGCCTCCCGGATGGAACCGGTGGAAGCATTACGGTATGAATAAGTACGAGAATTCACTGCAGCAAACCACGGTGCTGTCCCTGCGGGCCATTTCTCGGCGGTTCCAGCAGGGATCCCGGGAAATCACCGTTCTGGATGGGGCGTCTACGGATATTGGCGAGGCGCAGGCCGTGGCGCTCATCGGACCGTCGGGTGCCGGTAAATCCACACTTCTTCATATTGCCGGATTGCTGGAAAAACCGGACCAAGGTGAGGTCTGGATCAGGGGACAAAATTGTGCCCAGCTGAACGACGGTGAAAGAACGCGATTGCGACGGAAGCATATCGGCTTTGTCTATCAGTTCCATCAGCTCCTGCCTGAATTCACCGCCCTTGAAAACATCCTTCTGCCGCAACTCATCAATGGCAAGGCCCGCTCCGAAGGTTTGGATCGCGCCCGTTACCTTCTCAGTTTAATGGGCCTTGAGAACCGGCTCGATCACCGCCCCGCTGAACTGTCAGGCGGGGAACAGCAGCGGGTGGCGATCGCGCGCTCCATTGCCAATCAGCCACGGTTGCTGCTTGCCGACGAACCGACCGGCAATCTGGATCCATCGACGGCAGAGCGGGTGTTTGACCAGATGCTCGAAGTCGTGCGCACGGAGAAACTCGGGGCGATTATCGCCACGCACAATCATGCCCTGGCCGAGCAGATGGATCGTACGGTGATGCTGGAGAATGGAAAACTTCTGGATTTACCACCGCAATAACATATTGATATTGGGCTATTTTTTGAGTTAATTTTCAGGGAGGCGCGACCGGGTAGAAACTTTTGCCCAAACTATCCGGAACCGGACGGTGAACTCTTGCTAATCGTTCTCGAATCTGACGAGATCACCCCAAATGCGTCTTGACGGGACCAGTAGCGTCGCATCGTGACGTTCGACCCGGAGAATACTAACCATTGCGATCACTATGACATCATCCGATCCAGGCTTTGTCCATCTCAAGGTTCATTCCGCCTATTCCCTGTTGGAAGGCGCCCTGTCAATAGGCAGGTTGGCGGAACTCGCCGCCAAAGATGAAATGCCGGCCCTGGGGCTGATGGACCGCAACAACCTGTTTGGCGCTCTTGAATTTTCCGAAGGCCTGGCCAAGGCGCATATTCAGCCGATAATCGGCGTATCCTTGGATGTCGTATTTGCAAACGAAAATAAAGAGGCCACCGTTTACGACGTCGCGGGTCAAAACGATCGGGAGCAGGTGGCAGGATCCCTGTCAATTCTCGCCAAAGACGACGCCGGTTACAAAAACCTCATGGCGCTTGCAAGTGCCGGCTATTTGACGTCGAACGATCACAGCGGACCCCGCATACGGTTTGAAGATCTGCGCGATCATGCCGAAGGTCTGATTGTCCTGACCGGTGGCCGCCAGGGTCCGCTGGACGTGGCCCTGAGAGAGGGAAAGCCGGAGCAGGCACAAAACTATTTGAAGCAGTTGCTATCCATTTTTGCCGGAAACCTGTATGTCGAAATCCAGCGGATGGGGCACGCGGACGATAAACAGGTCGAAGCGGATCTGCTCAGTCTGGCCTATGCCGGGGATATTCCGCTGGTCGCCACCAATGAAGTCTATTTTGCAGAGGCGGAAGACTTTGAAGCTCATGATGCCCTCATTTGCATTTCCGAAGGCCGATATGTCGCCGAAGATGACCGCCGTCGACTGACTCCCGACTATCGTTTCAAATCGCGCTCGGAGATGAAAGAACTCTTCGCTGATCTCCCCGAAGCCTTGGCCAATACTGTCGAG
>JANQOC010000212.1 GCA_028279265.1 Hyphomicrobiales bacterium | reverse complement strand
GTCAGCTTCGTCTCGACCCGGAGGGGGGATTCAAGAGATGTGCGCGTGTCGTCGGTGATGTCATCGGTAAATTTCATCCCCATGGGGATCAGGCGGTCTACGATGCTCTCGTAAGGCTGGCGCAGGATTTTGCCGTGCGTTACCCCCTCGTCGACGGCCAGGGCAATTTTGGCAATGTCGACGGCGATAATGCTGCCGCCATGCGTTATACAGAAGCACGGCTCACCGAAACGGCTCAGGCACTTCTCGACGGAATTGACGAAGATACGGTTGATTTCCGGGCCACCTACGATGGTGAAGAAAACGAACCCGCGGTATTGCCCGCCAATTTTCCCAACCTGCTGGCCAATGGAGCCTCAGGTATCGCAGTCGGCATGGCAACCAATGTGCCGCCCCATAATGTCGTGGAGCTGTGTACCGCAGCCCTGCACCTCATCAAATATCCCCGCGCAACAATCGACAAGCTGGTTGAACTTGTGCCGGGTCCCGACTTCCCGACCGGCGGCCTGATCGTCGAGCCAAGGGAGTCGATTGTTGAAGCTTACAAAACGGGGCGCGGAAGTTTTCGTGTCCGGGCGCGCTGGGAAAAGGAAAAATCCGGTAAGGGGACTTATCAGATCGTCGTCACCGAAATCCCTTACCAGGTGCAGAAGTCGCGCCTGATCGAAAAGATCGCCGAGCTTATTCAAACCCGCAAACTGCCGTTGTTGGATGATGTCCGGGATGAGTCAGACGAAAATATCCGCCTCGTCCTGGTTCCAAAGAGCCGGTCCGTTGATCCCTTAATTCTCATGGAATCCCTGTACAAGTTTACCGACCTTGAAACGCGGATTTCCCTGAACATGAATGTGCTGAGCCACGGCCAGGTACCCAACGTTCTGAGCCTGAGGCAGGTGCTGACGGAGTGGTTGGATCACCGGAAAGTCGTCCTTGTTCGCCGCAACCAGTTTCGCCTGAAAAAGATCGAGCATCGCCTGGAGGTTCTCGAAGGTTATCTGATTGCTTATCTCAATCTCGATGAGGTTATCCGGATAATCCGCGAGGAGGACGAGCCGAAACAGGAATTGATCAAGGCTTTTAAACTCACGGACGTTCAGGCGGAAGCCATCCTGAATATGCGCCTCAGATCCCTGCGTAAGCTTGAAGAAATCGAGATCAAGAAGGAGCACACGGATCTCACGGCTGAGCGCAAATCCATTAAGGCCCTGCTCAAGTCCGACGATAAGCAGTGGCGCCATATTTCCAATGAGATCAAGGAAACCCGCGAACACTACAGCAAGGATCCCGAACTCGGGGGTCGGCGGTCTTCCTTTGACGACGTACCGGAAGGCGATTTCGATATCGCCGCCGCCATGATTGAAAAAGAGCCCGTCACTGTAATCCTCTCGGAGAAAGGTTGGATACGGGGCCTTAAGGGACATACGGATGACGTCAAGGGTCTGAAATTCAAGGCCGGCGACCGCCTGCGGTGTGCCGTAAAGGCCTGGACGACAGACAAGCTTGTGCTGTTCGCAACCAACGGTAAGTTTTACACGGTCGGTGCGGAATCCATTCCCGGTGGCCGCGGACATGGAGAGCCGGTCCGGCTCATGATCGATATTGAGGCCAATCACGAGATCGTTCAGCTGTTCGTCAACAAGCCGGGCCGCAAGCTTATGGTTGCATCTACCGCAGGTTATGGTTTTGTGGTTCCCGAAGACGACGTCGTTGCCTCTACCAGAAAAGGCAAGCAGGTTCTGAATGTCTCCGGTGCCGATGAAGCCGCGGTTTGTGTGCCTGTTGATGGCGATTCAATCGCTGTTGTTGGCGAGAACCGAAAACTGTTGATATTCCCTCTCGACGAACTCAATGAAATGTCCCGGGGCAGAGGGATCCGCCTGCAGAAATACAAGGATGGCGGTCTTTCTGATGCACGGGTGTTCACGCTGAAAGAGGGGCTCACCTGGACAGACTCATCGGGACGAACTTGGACCGTTGAAGAACTCCGGGACTGGCGCGGTTCGCGGGCCCAGGCCGGACGCCTGCCGCCCAAAGGCTTCCCCAAGAGCAACAAGTTTGGACCGGCGTTTAGCTAATCCGCTCCCAACCCTGCGGTGACAAATGTTCCTGGGGCTGGAACCGGGTCTTATAGTCCATTTTCCGGGATCCGTTTATCCAGTAGCCGAGATAAACATAAGGCAAGCCCAGGGTGCGGGCATACTCAATATGTTCCAGAATCATATAAGTGCCGAAACTGCGGCTCTGGGTTTCCGGCTCGAAAAAACTGTAGACCATGGAAATTCCGTCACTCAAACGGTCTGACAGGCAGACGGCCCAGAGATGCGGAGACTGTTTCGGGTCTGCTTTCTCGGTACGGGGCCGCGTTCGGTATTCGGTTATGAACGTGTCTACCGCCGTATCTTCGACCATCACCGAGTAATCGAGAACCGACATGTCCGACATTCCACCGTCGGAATGACGGGCATCGATATAGGATCGGAAGACCGAGTACTGCTCTGACGTGGGTTCCGGTGGAAGTCGAAGCGACTCGATGTCCTGATTGCGTTTCCAGATCCGGCGCATTGACTTCGTCGGAATAAACTCATCAACGACAATGCGCACGGACACACATGCCGAGCAATTGTCGCAATAGGGCATGTACGCAATATTCTGACTTCTACGGAACCCCCCGCGCAGCAGATTGTCGACGAGGAATTCGGGCTTGTCTTTTGTCAGATGCGTAAACAGTTTCCGCTCCAGCCGACCCCCCAGGTAGGGACAGGGTTGGGAGGCTGTGATGTAGAATTCGGGAAAATCTGTCTTATGCTGGGTCACGAATCCCTTGCTTTCGGTGTGCTAACAATTCTCTGCATTGGTATCATGCGTATTCTGCCGCAAATCACAAGTCAAAATAGAAGGGAGCGAAGAGCGAATAAGCAAGCCAGATAATCAGGATCAGCGGCAGTCCCCCTTTAAGATAATCCTTGAACTGATAATTACCCGGGCCCATCACAATCAGGTTCGTCTGATAGGCGATCGGCGTAGCAAACGAGCAATTCAAAGCGAAGATCAGACCGTAGACAAATGGCTCGGGAGCGACCCCCAACTCGGCAGCCGTGCTCACGGCTACAGGCGCCAGCAGTGCCGCAGTCGCCTGGTTCGAGAGAAAATTAGTCATCAACGCCGCGATCAGGAAAAACAGTGAAAGCGTTACAGCCGGTCCAAAACTGGCACCGCCTACAACGACGAGATGGGCAATTGCGGCGGCACCACCGGTAATCCTGAGGGGTTCGGCCATGGCAAAGGCTGCGCCAATGAGCAGAAAGATGCGCCGATCAATGGCTCTGAAGGCCTGGCGGATGGTGATGCAACCCGTGAGAACCATGGCCAGCGCGCCGACAAAAGCGGCAATGGCGATGGGAACGAGTCCGCTGCCGGCCAATAGGATGGTTAGCGCAAATATGGATACGGCGGTTCTCGAATGGTGGGGT
>JANQOC010000191.1 GCA_028279265.1 Hyphomicrobiales bacterium | reverse complement strand
CGCGTTGCCGGGGTTCGGATTTCGCCGTTTCCATACCGGCGGACCAGTCATTCGCGGTTTTTGCAGAAGCCTTGAGCGTCGGGCGAACTTTTTTCTGTGCTGTACCCGGCGTCTCGTGTTTTGCCTGTTCCCCCTTGGCCGCGACGTTTTTTTCCTGATTCAGAACTGCGACGGTGCGGCTTTTTCTCATTGGCAGAGGAGGTTCGGCAATCTCGATCTTGCCTGTCTGGGACGCTGCCGCGGAGGATTGCCGTTTCCCGTTCCCCTTGTCACTGAACCCGTTAGGCCGTTTCCCATGCCCGCCGGTAAGTTTCATGGCATGACGGTCAACATCATGGGATTCCCCATAGCCCCTCTCTTCCAATCCCAGCTTCTGCGCGGAAAGATCGCCAATGGCGGCAAGTAATGTGAAAGTATCGACGATAACATCGCGTTCCGTAAAGGTACGTTCCACCTGTGCGGTAACGAGGTCGCGCTGCGCATCAAGGATATCCGTAATCGTGCGTTCCCCGGCCTCATGCTGGGCACGGATTCCCTTCAAGGTCGCTTGAGCGGAAGTCTCGCCCCTGCGCGCCAGTTCAACACGCCTCAATGACGCCATTCGACGTTTCCATGAAGAAATGACGGCAGCCTGTATTTCGCTGCCAAAGTTTATCTCTTCCTGCTGTCTCTGAAGGAGAATCGCTCTCGCCTGACGAATTCGCGAATAGGTGGTGCCCGCCGAGTAAATCGGGACATTGAATCTGAACTGGAGTGTTTCCGTCGTCTCCTTGTCGATGCCCTCGGAAGCTTTGTATTCGGCTTCCAAACTGGCGTCGAAAGAGACGGTGGGAAGCAGTTCCCCTCGAATAACGTCCACTTCACGGGCGGCGGCGCTGGTTCGACTCCGGGCGGAATTCAGAAGCGGTGAATTCTCCTTGGCCTGGTCAATAGCCTGGTTGAGATTCTTGGGCAAAAGATGAACAACCGAAAACGGAGATGTCAATCTGCCGGGCAGATGGCCGACCAGGGATCCGTAAGTCGCTTCACTCGCCGCAAGCTCAGCCTGGGCCGAAGCCAGATCGGCACGCCCAAGGAACAACCGGGACTCGGACTGATCGACATCGGTTCGCGTCAGATCTCCACTTTGATACCGCTCTTTGGTAATTCGGGTTTCGTCCCCGAGAAAATCAAGATTGGCGCGCCGAAACCTAACCAGTTTGCGATTGCTCAGGACATCGGCATAGGCCGTTACGACTTCCAGCAGCAGGGATTGTTCAACGCTCAAAAGCTGCTCAAATCCCGCATCGACAAGGGCGCGGGCGCGTCGGATTTCGTTGTAAGTTCGAAATCCGCGAAAAATGGGCTGCGACAGACTAATTCCAATTCGTGACGGATCAACATTGGATACCGATCGGGGAAATCGGAGGTCGGTGCGTTCCTCGCCTAAATCCCCGGATGCCGAAATTGTCGGCTGCCATCCCGCATGCGCCTGTCGAATCTGTTCCTGGTCGGCTTTTTGCCGGGCGCGTTCAGCCCGCAAGGCCGGATTAAACTCGTATGCCGATGATAGCGC
Organism: Hyphomicrobiales bacterium; assembly: GCA_028279265.1. GTDB lineage: Bacteria > Pseudomonadota > Alphaproteobacteria > Rhizobiales > CAYWUX01 > JANQOC01. The sequence goes on along the minus strand of JANQOC010000191.1, from coordinate 1,937 downwards.
ATCGAACAGACTTTCAGCCTGCGCGGGACCCGCTGAAATGAGAATGAATTGAAGAACGAACAGCACTGCGAGCAGAGCACCCGGAAAGCAACGGTCGTGCCTCTGCCATGTGGCCGGATTGCTAAGATTTTTTCTTTTTATAATTGATCTCGGCATGCCCATTCCAACACGCTAGTCTGTTAGAGCCTTCTGTTTCGACAAGGCGAACGAAGGCCTGCGAAAGCATTAACCATTTGCTACTTCGCGAGTTAAAATTATGTTAACTCTGATGGATTTTTGGATTAAATTTCAATTAGTTGTAAGATAATTACAGAAACAACGTTTGAAGGCGGTCCGGTGATGATCAATCGCTACCTGAGATCAGGCCACAACCGTCTGTTTCGCCTCTGAAGGATCATCTGCGGCAGGGTCTTGCCCGGCACTTTTCTCGGATGGCAGCTCCGGACCTTTTTGAGCATCCATGGCGCTCCGCGTACTCCAGAATCGCATGACGCGTTCCGCGTTTTCGACATCGAAACGACGATAAATATTGACCAGAGGCAGAAGCTCGCTCGGCTCGCTGGTGATCGACGTGAACGCTGACATGGCGATGCTTTTAAATGCAGCCGGGCTTAGGCTCTTCGATTTACAGACAACAACAAGGGACTTCCCGGTCTGGTCATCCATGACCAGTTGAGTCGTTGCGATATCGATATCCATCATCTTTGCGAACGCGGCAAGAAACTCCATGAGCTTGCGTTCTTCAACGAACTTAACGAGCTGGGATTCGGTAAGCCGGCCCGCCCGGTGTAAATCCTCTATTTGATCCTCGATGGAATAGGCCTTGGCCTGACTGAGGTTGTCCGCAAGTTGGTCGATTGCCGGCTCCACGTTCTCGGCATCAAATTCCTTGTAGGCATGGAGAATTTTTTCTTTCAGTTCCTTGGCTACGCTGGAATATAATCCGACCAGCACGTCCTTGCTGATGTCTTTGCGCTCAATCAACGGATCCTGCAGCAGCTTTGCCTTACGGGCGCGAACAGCGATGCGCGCCATGGTTTCCGTGTTCAGTTCAACCCTGTCATTTTCAAGCAGGCTATGAACCGTTTGATCGTCGCCGCGACTGACGATAATACCGGACAATCGTGAACTGACCGTCGTCCTCTTGGTCACGGCCCGCAAATGTTCCTGGGAATGGGCCTCGCATATTTCCGCCAGATCATCCTCCGTCAACACCGGACTTTGCTCCAGAATGGGTCTGGCGACCTCAATCTCATCCTGGGCCAAAGCCTGAATAATGCTGTGCGGTGAATATCCGAGAGGGGCCAGTTTATGCGCAAGTTCGCCACGAATTTCTGATTCCATGTCGGCGGACAGCTGTTTCATGATCTCAGCGTAAGAGTGAGACTGCTCAACGGATAGTTCTTGTCCATTCTGGACGAACGAATCCGTAATTCCCCTTAACAGGGAGCGTCGCTTTTCGCTCGAAGGCTCTTTTGCTAGATCGATAAGAGCTTCAAGCTCTTTCACGGCATCTGACATCGTCACACCAATAATTGTCGGTCCACCCAATATATTCGCACCAATCTATCTGTTGAGGTGCTAATATTTCGTAATCAGTAAATCTCAATTCCCGAATGTTCGAAATAATGAGAACAGGGATCCCGATCATTTCAGCCAAACAGCAGACCGTTCACAGGAACCGCTGACTATCGTTCGGTAAAAGCCGCATCCAGAGAGCGATATACCGGTTTGAGCATATAGCGAACGAGTGATTTCTCACCGGTTATGATATTCGCCTGAACAACCATCCCGGGAAGAATCGCATGCTTCTGGCCGGATCCCTGGACATGGTTCTTGGTGAAGCTCACGAATCCCTTGTAATATGGCTCCCCATTTTCGGTCTGAAACGTGGTTGCCGACAGGCGCTTGATGGATCCGTCAACAACACCGTAAAC
>JANQOC010000186.1 GCA_028279265.1 Hyphomicrobiales bacterium | reverse complement strand
AGCACTCGGTGGCAAGAATGATCGGTGCTCCTCCCGGTTATGTCGGTTATGACGAGGGTGGCGTACTGACGGAAGCTATTCGCCGCCGTCCCTACCAGGTGGTCTTGTTCGATGAAATAGAAAAAGCCCATCCGGATGTGTTCAATGTCCTGCTTCAGGTTCTCGACGATGGCCGGCTGACCGATGGCCAGGGGCGAACGGTAGATTTCCGAAATACATTGATCATAATGACGTCAAACCTTGGTTCTGAACACCTAATCAAACGTGATGAAATGGAGGATGAGGAACTGGCCAAAGCCAAGGTCATGGCAGACATGCGTTCGTCATTCCGCCCGGAGTTCCTGAATCGCATTGATGAAATCATCATTTTCCATCGCCTGAAACCGGAACAGATGTCAGCTATCGTTGAAATCCAGTTGCAGTTGTTAAAGCAATTGCTTCTGGATCGTAAAATCGAGCTCGAGCTCGATGGATTGGCCATGGACTGGCTAGCACACAATGGATATGACCCCGCCTATGGGGCCCGTCCACTCAAAAGGACGATCCAGAAAAATGTTCAGGATCCGCTCGCAGAACTTCTCCTGTCCGGAGAAATCAAGGATGGCGACACTGTTCAGATCTCTGCCGACGAAAACGGCATCATCGTCAATGGCCAGGCGGTGAGCAGAGCCGCCTAGCCAGGATCTAATGCATTACTCAAAACCAGAGATGCCTTTTTTGGGCATCTCTTTTTTTTTGACCACCGTCAATGGAATTGGACAAAAGCCTCAAGCGCTATTAGATTGGCGATGTCATTGTCCGAATAATCAAAATAAAAAATCTGATGAAACTCTCCTACTTTATTCAGCCCGTCCATCCTCATGAACGAAATTACCAGCAGGTTTTGCAGGAGGATATCGATTCTGTAATTTTGGCCGACAAGCTGGGTTATCAAGAGGCCTTTGTCGGCGAGCATTTCACCGACATCGCTGAACCGATCACATCATGCCTGATGTTCATCGCGCGACTTGCCGGAGAAACCGAGAACATAAAACTTGGGTCTGGGGTGACCAACCTTCCCGTTTATCACCCGGCAATGATCGCGGGACATGTGGCCATGATCGATCAGTTACTGGATGGCCGTTTTATCTGGGGGATCGGTCCGGGGGGACTGCCATCAGACATTGAAATCTTTGGTAACGCCGAGATAGATCGAAACCTGAAAATGGTTGAGGTTTTCGATCAGGTGATGGAACTGTGGTGGGGAGAAGCGCCCTACAATGTTCAGGGTGAGTTCAACTCATTCAGCACCGAAAAAACCCTTAAACCGGATATAGGGCAAGGCATTGCCCCCAAGCCGCTTTGTAAGCCCCACCCGCCGGTTGTCGTCACGGCACTCGCTCCTTACTCCCGCGGCATAACACTTGCGGCCGAACGCGACTGGCACCCGATTTCTTGCCAGTATGTACAAGCGCACTGGATTGCGACCCATTTGCCGAAATATCTGGACGGGTTGCGAAACGCCGGCAAGCCGGAGGACCCGAGAGGCTGGCGTGTTGCCAAGTGTATATTTGTGGCCAAGGACGATGCAACGGCCGAGGCTTATGCAAAATCGGAAGACGGTCCCTTCGGTCACTATTTTTCCAATCTGATGCGCAAGCTGGAAACCGGGGGGCGGTTAGGATTGTTCGGTACATATCCGGATCAGCCCGAGGAAGAAATTACTTTGCGGCAATCTCTCGATACACAAGTGATCGCCGGAAGTGTCAACAGTGTGGTCGATCAAATCCTTGAATTTAGGGAACAGGTAGGCGAATTCGGAACCCTGGTTTATACAGGGCTCGACTGGAAAGATGCGCAATTGTCCAAACAGTCAATGGAATTGATGGCGGAAGAAGTCATGCCCCGACTGAATGATAGTCTCAAGGCCAGTGAAAATGAGCTGTCGGCAAAATTTGGCAGTTGATCCGCGCAGTTTATCTCGGTGAATAGGCTCGTTGCAATTGATAGATAAATTGCTCTGAACTTATTCAGAAATCTCGGCAACCCTTGTTTTAACGGGTGACCGGCGCATCAGATCATCTATGCGCTTTCTTTCTTTGTGAAACTCCGCCAGAAGTCGGCCTTCCAGGACGCGTCCGCGAGGCACTTCAATCTTCATTGGATTGACATGGCGCGCATTGACGAGAACTTCGTAGTGGAGATGGTTGCCGGTCGAAGCTCCTGTAGATCCGACATAGCCGATAACCTGTCCCTGACGGATCTTCATTCCCGGCTGAATGCCTTTGGCAAACTTCAACATATGACCATAGGCCGTCTTGTAACCATTGGCGTGGCGAATACGAATGTAATTTCCGAAGCCTCTGCGTCGTTGCGCCGATTCGATTATGCCATTGCCCGCGGCCAGAATTGGGGTCCCGCGCTTCGCAGCCCAGTCAACGCCCCTGTGGAGCTTTCTGGTTTTGCTGATGGGATGAATACGCATGCCAAAACCGGATGTAAAGCGAGCGCCCCGGACCGGTTTCCGCATCAAGAATTTCTTTGAACTCGAACCCTTGTTATCAAAGTAATCGACGACACCGTCGGGCGTGCGGAAACGATAAAAACTCCGGGTCTCTCCCTGCACATTCATCGATGTATAGAGAAGCTCTCCCAATGTTCCGTCCTGGTCGCTGTCTTCTTTTTTCAGGTCATAGAAGACTTCAAGCTGATCACCGATTTGCGAACGCTTCTTGAAATCGACATCATAAGCGAAAATTCGCAATATTCTGGTAATTTGATCCTGAGGAATGTTCTGTGCGATTCCCGCATGGAAGATGCTGTTATAAATTGTCGACTGATGTGGAGTTTCGACTTTGTTCAACAGCTCGGTTGTAATTGTCAGGCGCGTGGGTTCGTCACTGACAACGTATTCGCCAGCTTCATTTCTGGCAATCGTCCACAGATGTTTGTCCTTTTTAAAAACACTCATGGCGACGGGATCCTGAAGGTCCGCATCCGAAGGCGAAGGACTGAGGGCAAACCTTAATTCCTGACCTCTTTTCAAACCATCCAGTTTGGTGTTGAAGGCGACTGTCGTTGAGATCGCTTTTGCCTGCTGAGGTTCGGCATTGATCGACTTCATAATTTTCTGAAGCGTATCGCCGCGTTTGACTTTGACAACTTTGACTTCATGCTGATCAAGGATATCGAGGGGATCGGCAGTCTTGTAGATCACCGTCGTCTTCGGCGGTGTTTCTTCTCGCCGGGTTTCCGTTTCCGTTTCGGGCAGTACTTCGCCTTCATCGAATACAGCCGGTCTCACGGAGGCCAAAACGCTATCGTCATCGGCTTCTGAGATGAGTTGCGATATTTCGCTGATTCCGAGTTCCTGACCATCTTCGTTAGGAATGATTCCTCCGAGCAGTTCCAGAACATTCACCGTTACGTCACGTGCAACGCCCGGTTTAAGTTCTGACGAAACATCAAGGGGGGCCGTATTGGCGTAGAGCTTGAACGGATTAAAAGCGGGGATCTTTTCTTTGCTCTCGGACTGCACTGTCGACAGGCGGGCAACAATTCGAGCATAGGGCTGAATGTTAATGAACTCGCGCTCTCCGCGCTTCTGTACAACCGTATCATGGATTATATGACGGGTAGAAAGACCTTTGGATGTCCCTTGGATCAAATCCGTTTTCCGCGCTGCAACTCTCAGCACCCCATTGGATACTTTCGCCGGTTCAAACGGTTCCATTGCCGCAATACCGGCACGCTTGATTGAGGTAACGACGCCGCTGCCGTCATCAAGGTTCATCGACGTGTACATGACCGAACCGATGGCACAGAGACCGACAACTCCGGCGATGCAGGTGCTTACAATCCATTTGAACCGCATACCGTGATGCGGGCTGCCTGTTTCGGATAGAAATAATTCCGGTTTGATATGTCCGGCGCCAGATAAATGGACTTGCGGAAGCTTGCTGGTCTGTGGCGAAACCACGAGCGCGCGTTTATGCCGACGGCGTCCAGAATACCGAAATTGATTCATTTACCTTTAGTCCCCCGTGGCAAACATTAAAAAATCATTTTTTGCAATTTGTTTGCCAGTCTGTAATGTGATCAGCGGTCAGCTTGGTGTTCACATTTCCCCAAATGATTTGTAAACCAAACCGCCTTTTATTTCCAGCTCTCAACATTAATTGGTATCCGCTAAATATGTCCCAATTTGAGCGAAATATCCTTTCCCAAAGGTTAAGGCTGAATAACTCCTAAATTCGCGAATAAATGCCTCAGTTGCGGGCAATTTGGCCGTTGATATACAGACGGCATTTTCGGGCAGCAATGTGGCCGCAAAAGAAGTTAAAAAAATTTTGTTTTTTTTAAAAAAGGTTGTTGACAAGTTAACCCGAATCTCACTATACATCGAACCTCGCTTGCCGCGGCTGTCTGTCGGCGGACGTTGGCTTGCGGAAGGGTCTGGAAGACATGGCGGGGACCAGCCAAGATTTATCTTGGTCCTTCGTTTGCATTTTCAGAACAGATGGGGATTTTCTCCATATTATGGACGCTTCAGCCTTTGGCTGCGGCTTTCGGCTCTTTGACATTGTGGTTTGAAGAAAGGGAAACGTGGACGGCGGATTTCTGGCGCGTGTTTTCTGGATATTTCTCTGAAATATTTGGAATACACGGATAGAACTCTGGATAGAGTCTGCGTTTCGAAAATTGACTGCACCTGTGCTGTGTGTTTGTGACTCAATTTATTCCGATGCGTGTTTACACGCTGAAGAGTATTGAAGGTCTAAAATGCGCGTACAAGTGCGGACTCGTCAAAATGCAGCGACGCCTTGGAAAGATTCCTCCAAGGATAACCAGAATCAAATTCATCAAACCTACGAGTTTGATCCTGGCTCAGAACGAACGCTGGCGGCAGGCCTAACACATGCAAGTCGAACGCGAACGCACCTTCGGGTGTTATTAGAGTGGCAGACGGGTGAGTAACGCGTGGGTATCTACCTAGTGGTAAGGAATAACTCAGGGAAACCTGGGCTAATACCTTATAAGCCCTTCGGGGGAAAGATTTATCGCCATTAGATGAGCCCGCGTCGGATTAGCTAGTTGGTGGGGTAAAAGCCTACCAAGGCGACGATCCGTAGCTGGTCTGAGAGGATGATCAGCCACACTGGGACTGA
>JANQOC010000181.1 GCA_028279265.1 Hyphomicrobiales bacterium | reverse complement strand
AACAAATGGACGCCGGGCAGGGGACCGGGGCTCTGTTTTTCCTTGTGCTTTTCCTCGCCTTTTTCATCGTCTCGCTATTGGTCATTGCGGGTACAATTGTTTGCGGATTATGGACATCCACTTCTTCACAATCGGGCCGAATCCCCGAGAAGCCGACCGCAAACCCCGATTCCAGCGATCCTTTTTGGGAATTCGATTACGCCCGATAGGCCGGCAGTGGCGAGCGGTCCTGCAAATCAATCAGCCGGTGCAGCATTGCCTCGAACAAGGTCTGTTTAATCTCGTCGGCCGCGGGATTGTCGAACAGATTGTTAAGCTCGTGGGGATCCTCTTCCAGATCGTAAAGCTCATGCCAGTTTTCTCCGAAGCGGATGGACAGGCGATAGCGGTCGGTGACGAGCGTGCGAACGCGCTGGGGCCGGTCAAAACCGATCATCGTCCTTTGGCTGTCTTCCTCGACAATGAGGGCTTCCGGACCGTTTGTCGTCATCAGGTCTCGTCCCTGAATCCCGTTAAAGGGTTGGATGCCGGCCCGCGCCAGGATAGTGCTTGAGATATCGATGGAGGAGGCAAGGCTGTGATCCACATTAGGCCCGTCCTTGACCGCCGGATCGTGCCAGATAAAGGGAATGCGGATTAAGCCCTGATAGTGGAGCAGAAGTTTGAGCATCAGCCCGTGGTCGCCCATGAAATCCCCATGGTCGGAATTGAATATAACAACGGTGTTTTCATCCAATCCCAGGGATTTGAGCTGTGCGAGTATGCGCCCTATTGCATCGTCGATCATGGTGATGCTGCCATAAGTCAGCGCAATCAGGGCCCGGGCTTCCTCTTCTGTCACCGCGAAAGGGTTTTGGTTGTCGCGCGGGTCCTGGTTCTTTTCCATCGCCTCTTTCATGGCTTTGATCGGCGGCAGTCTGCCTTTGCCAAACGATTCCGGAAGCGGAATGTCAGCGGGATCATACATATCCCAATAATGCCCGGGCGGCGTGAAGGGATGATGGGGGTCCGGAAAGGAAACCTGCAGGAAGAAGGGCTGGTCGTCCTCTGACCGTTCTTTCAGGTAAGCCTGAGTGCGATCCGCGATCCATGTGGTTGGATAAAGCTCTTCTGGAACCGCTGTTCGCCAGGCTTGCGGCGCGTTAATGCGATTATCTGGCAGGGCGTTCTCCGGTCCGACAAGCTTATCGAAGATTGGATCCTGTTCCCTTGCCCAGAGCAGATAGTCACCGGAAGCCTGGTCGGCGTGGTCGGCGGCAATTTCCACGTGGTCGAATCCGTAGAAGTGACCGTCCATTCGCTCGGCCAGGGGCCGGTCCCATTGCGGAATGAGTTCCAGATCATAGTCTTTGGAATGCCTGTTGGCCTTATAGGCGTCGCGCAAATTCTTGGACGGTGTTTGTAGTCCTTCCTCGGGTTCAAATCGTTTTGTCGCCGGCAGGCCGGTGAAGCTTTGCAGGTGCGATTTTCCGATTAGTCCCGTTCTGTAATTGGCGTCTCTCAGTAACTCGACGAAGGTCGTGTGATCCAGGCTCAGGGGAATGCCGTTATGAACAGCGCCATGCAGGGAGGACATCCTTCCGGTCATGATCGACGCCCGGTTCGGCATGCAGATCGGATTGGCGACATAAAATTTTTCAAACCGGCGGCCTTTTTCGGCGATGCTGTCGATATTCGGTGTCTTGACAATGCTGTTGCCATAACATCCGAGATGATCGGCGCGCTGCTGGTCTGTGATGATAAATATAAAGTTCGGTCGCCCTGTCACCAATTCCACTCCAATTATGTTTGTCTTACATTCAAATTTTAAGGCCGCTGTTCACAGTCGGTAATTTTCAGGTTCCGACGCCGGACATTGGCAACAACCAACACCGTAACGGCGAAACTTACGGCTGATGAAAGTGCCATCGATCCC
>JANQOC010000169.1 GCA_028279265.1 Hyphomicrobiales bacterium | reverse complement strand
GCGCCCGAAGGAATTATTGAAAACGCTCAACCCGGTACTGTCATAATCGATTTTTCGACGAGTAGCCCCGACCTCACAAGAAAGTATGGGACCCTGCTCGAGGCGAAAAATATTGATCTGATCGACGCTCCTATGCTGAAAAATCCCCAGGCGGCCTGGGATGGGACATTGCATCTGCTCGTATCCGGCAAGGAAGATGTGATTGATCATATCAGACCCATACTTGCCGCTGTGTCCGAGGACCAGGTGCTCGTCGGCGAACTCGGAAATGCCCACGGGATGAAAATTATCAACAATGCGGTTACGATCGCCAATGGGGCCATACTTTGTGAAGTCTTTTCCATGGCCAAGAAACTGAGCATTGATCCCCGATTGTTGCACGATGTTTTGAACCGGAGTTCGGCTTCCAGCAGAAAATTGCAGGTCATAGCGCCTGGCCTTATGGATGATGACCACACGTCCGCTTATTCTGTAGACCTTTGTCTCAAAGATATCGAACTGCTGTTGGCACTCTCGTCGGAAATTGGCGCACACACACCCCTCGCCCGGCAAACAAGGGACTTGTTCAAATTAGCGGCTGACCAGGGCTACGGTCGGGAAAACAACACCCGGGTCGCGACGGTTATAGAGAAATTCGTTGCAGACAGTCCCGATTAGTCACAGTTGGATCAAAGTGTCCATCGCATTGACAGCACTATCGGCTTCGGGACCAACGTCGGCATCGGCGTTTACATATATCGGTCTGCTGTCCTTTCCAGAGCCTGCTTTCACGCCTGGAGATCGCGGTTCACCTGGCCCCTGGAACCTTTGTCACAGTATCCGCCGAATGCCCGCCGATATAAAAGTTTGAAGACAGGGCGCCATTGCTGTTTAATCAGCGGCAATTGCCGAAGCGCGTTTTGGAAGGGATGAATCTATGCGGCCATTGCAGTTTGGTGTGACCTGTTACCAGTCGGGTTTGACAGAGCCGGGATATGTACTGTTTACCCCATTGCGCGGCAATGAATGTTTTCTGTTGGGCGAGCGAGGCGAGATTGTCCATAAATGGCAGTTGCCTGGAATCCTGGGCAACTATGGACAGCTCCTCGAAAATGGCAATCTGCTCATCTCGACCCGGCACAAAGACAGTCCGAAACTCGCGGCCACCGGCGGCCGGCTGCTGGAACTGGACCGGGATAGCCGGATCGTTTGGGAACACAGTGATACCATGCAGCACCATGATCTCAATCCCACACCGACGGGGAATGTGCTCTACCTGGCCTGGGAAATAACCCCAACGGCTGAAGCCGGACGGATACAGGGGGGCATTCCGGACAGCGAACACGACGATGGCGGCGTTTACGAGGATGTCTTGCGGGAGGTTGATCGCAGCAGAAATATTGTCTGGGAATGGCGAATGCAGGATCATTTTCCTTATGAAAAATATCCGTTGCGGCCAGTGTCCGACCGTCATGAATATGCCCATGCCAATACGTGTCATGTTCAGGCGGATGGAAATATTCTGGTGAGTTTCCGGCTGCTGGATCTGGTGATCCTGGTTAACCGCGAAACTAAAGAAATTGAATGGGAGATGGCGGATCGATCCTGGGGA
>JANQOC010000151.1 GCA_028279265.1 Hyphomicrobiales bacterium | reverse complement strand
CCCGGCCTGGACAATTCTTGCAAGGTCTTCGGTCAGGAAACCAAGGAATGTTATCGCCTCCAGGGCTGTGATGATCTTTCATACGCTGAAATTTTGCGCCTGCCGCAAATGACGGCCCTGCTGACGGTCAACTTCCTCGTAATGCTGGGATTCAGTTTTTTCTATATCTCTTTTCCGACCCACGCCGCCCTCGGCTTGCAATGGTCGGTTACGGATACCGGGTTGTACTTTGCGGTTCTCAGCCTGTTTATGGTGTTGGTGCAGGGACCATTGCTTTCAATGTTGTCCAAAACCGTGCCGGAGAGGAAGCTCATTCTGGGCGGAAGTCTGATACTCGGCACCGGTTTCCTGTTTTTGTTGGGGGATCACCTGGTGATGCTCTATGTGGGAGCTGCGCTGCTCGCCCTCGGAAATGGCCTGATGTGGCCGACATTTATGGCTGTTCTGTCGAAACAGGCGGGAGAGGCATTCCAGGGTGCAGTGCAGGGTTTCGCCAGCAGCCTGGGGGCAGCGGCGAGTATTGTCGGACTCATTGGCGGCGGCCTCCTGTATACCTGGTTCGGACCCTGGGTGTTCGTTGTTTCCACCATAACGATCGCTGCCGGAACACTCGTGGCCCTATCCTTTCAGATTGGCGATCCCATCTTGCGCAAGGCGGCGTAAACCGGCAGCCCTGTCCGATCTTCAACATAGTGGACATTCGGATCGGTGGTATACACCGCGATAGACGGATACTTTGATTACTTGAACTTATATGAATCTGAATGATTGAAGGAAGGGGTAAGGCCCCATGAACAAAGCATTTCGCGAGCTTTACGCACCAAATCCCGAGCGGGCCTTTACACCAAAATATTTCGCGAGCTGCCATTGCGGTGCCGTGGCCTATGCCGTTTCTGACGATCCCGTAGACGCCAAAATCTGCCACTGCCGCGTCTGTCAGAAATTGCACGGGGCTCCCATGCAACTGGCGGCAATATTTCACAAAGCCCATGTCCAATTCACCAGGGGAATCGGCAGACTTAAATTCTACAATAGTGAGCTCAACCGGTCGGAGAGAATTCTGCCCTGTAAAGTGAGCTGTGCGGTGTGTCGCACACCGATTGCCGATGAGGGACGGCGCATGTGGCTGGCCTTCCCGTCGCTTTTTGACTTCTCCGAAACGGCGCAGCTTCCCAGCCAATTCAGACCCACATGCCATATTTTCTACGGCCTGAGGCTAATGGATATGAATGATGGCCTGCCCAAATGGTCAGGGCATAAAGGCACGTCTGAACGCCTGGAGATTTAGATTTTCAATTGAGTCGACGGGATCAAATCGCAAGGGAAACCATGGCAACGACCTATTTCCCAAGATATGAAATCATAAACGCTAAGGAGGGCCGATAAGACTCCGCAAATGCGCGAGGCCCAGCTCGGCAGATTCTTCGTAACTCGGTTCACGCAGGATTTGCAGGGACAGATAGCCTGTATAGCCTATGGCTTTCAGAGCATTGACTATTTCTCCGAAGTTGATGTGCCCCCCTCCGGGATACAGGCGGTTGCTGTCACTGATCTGTAGGTAATGAAGATGTTCTCGGGCGTCGAAAATGCTGCGGGCAAACGATGTGTCTTCGATATTCATGTGAAAGGTATCGAGACAAATACCAAAGCCCGGGCTGTTCAACTCCTGGGCAAGAGCGACACCGTCCTGAGCCGTAAAATTGTAGTCGACGGACCACCGGGCCTGCGGCTCGATAAGGATACGGCTTCCCTTACTCGCGGCATAATCCACCCCTTTCCTGAACGCATCATGCATCCAGACGCGGGATTTGGCGTGCATTTCCGGTTCCCCAAGTCGGCCGCGAAACGAACCGACCAGTACGTCAACGGAAAAATACGCCGCCATATCGATCGCCGCCTCAAGACGTACATAGGCCTCGGTGCGGACCGCCTCGTCGGGATGACACAACCAGAGCTTATCCTGAAATCCCATGGAAGCTGTGTGAATACTGGCCACCTCAAGGTTGCGCCCATGGACATCTTTTTCGATTTGGGCGAGATCAAGCTCTGCCGGCCGGCAGACGGAAAGCTCGACACCGTCATAGCCAAGCCGCTGCAGGACATCCAGATTGGCTCCGAAATCACCCTGCTGGGCCGGGAGCCGCTTTGTATTGACTTCGGGGGTTCCGACACTAAAGCCGACTTTCATAGCTGCAACTCCATAACTGTTACGCCTCCACGGCTTCGAATGTTCGCGATTATCCGGGGTCTCAGTATTTCAACAAATGTACAGGTCCGCGGTGACATATTGCAAGTCAGCGAAAGCTTTTAGATAGGGATTAGAAACGGTTCCAGCTGGCGAGGAACAAAGCGGGGCTTTGTTGACCGAAAAGGCGGCGGCGGGCAAAAAGATTTAGTTCACCGGCCGCACCGGCGGCCCATCGGGTCGAAGTCGCAGATAGGGCCGTTTCAGCAGCAGGTCCACATAGCTCAGTTTCTCCTGTAGCCGCTTCGGTTGCCAGAAGGAATTCATCCGCGTGATGATCTGGTCGCCGAGGCTCAGTTCATAGCGAAACTCAGGGACCTGTGTCAGGAGATAGAAGGTCAGGGTTTCGGCAAAATCTTCAGATGGATTTCTCGTGGCATAGAGGTTGATGTAAGCACTCTTTTGCAGAGCCTGATAAATTTCCGGCAAACGTGCCGCTTCGATCTTGCTGCCCCGGCAGAAATAGAAGCAGGGACGTTCCCAGTCCGATGGCAGAGTCAGATTGCGCAAATAGCGCCGGCGTACGGTCCAGCTCAGCCGAGAGAAATCCCCCTGGCGGATATCGGAAATGCGATTTGCCAAATCAATGAGATGCGCCAGTTCATGGGCGACAATATAATAAGTCGCACGACCGGCGGCGCCCGGTGCTTCGGCGCGAATGGTCGGCAAATCGATTCCCGAATTGTCAGTGCCGGGTGATTGAAAAGAAAGACGTTCCTTCCAGGTCAGCCACGTCGAAAGCGTTTGCTTCTCTTCAAAGAGCTGCTGCTGAATACCGATGGAATGGGTGCGCTGGTGGGCATAACCCGAGGCCCAGAATTTCTTTTCGATGAAGATCCGGTTCAATCCGCACATCGCCCGATTGACCGGATCCGGAAGTAAACTGTAGATCTCCTGCATTTCCTGCACATAAGCCCGCCCTTCGGGCAGGCATGGCCGTGACAGTAAATCCGATCGGCTGAGAACCTTTTCAACGGGATCAACCAGGCAGACGATACGGGCAATATGACGTTGGCAATCGTCCTTGTAAAAGTCCGGGTATATGTCTGCAATACGGGCTGTCGCCGCCGATGTTTCCAGGATCGTGGCAACGACACCTGCAAATAAAACACACAATAATCGATTTTTCACGTAAGCGATTCCTGATTATCGTTTGCGATTGAGGGAACGAA
>JANQOC010000144.1 GCA_028279265.1 Hyphomicrobiales bacterium | reverse complement strand
CGGCGCTGGTGATCAACCTGCATCATTACCGCATCGCCGACCGCGAGACGTCCTTGCTTGACCTCGCCGAAGTGAACAAAGAGATCGCCGACCTTTTTCTGCGTGTCCGTAACCTGAAAAACCGATTTCTCGCCGCGAAATTCACCGGTATCCCCGACCTGGCCGCCGGATTCTCCATAGAACGGTGTCTGATTGACAATGAGTTGAATCTCATCGCCCTTCTTTGCCGATTTCACCGGCTTACCATCACGGACAATGGCACGGATTTCCGCTTCCGCAGTTTCCGTGTCGTAGCCGAGGAAATCGGTAGCCCCCGCCTGTTCCCGCAATTCAAACCAGATGGTTTCCGTTGCTGCTTCACCGGACCCAGCCCAGGCCTTGCGCGCCTCGGCCCGCTGCCGTTCCATGGCGCCATCAAATCCGGCCTGATCGACAGTGATACCCCGCGGCTTCAGGGCATCCTGAGTGAGATCGAGGGGAAATCCGTAAGTGTCGTAAAGTTTGAAAGCGACCTCGCCGTCAAGCTGGTCTCCTTTTTTGAAATCCCGGGCTTCTTCCTCCAGAAGTTTGAGACCGCGATCCAGCGTTTTCTGAAAGCGGATCTCTTCCAGCTTAATGGTTTCAGTGATCAGGGCTGCGGCCCGATCCAATTCCGGATAAGCCTGGCCCATTTCGAGCAACAGAGTGGGGACCAGGCGATAGATCAGGGGATCGGTGGTCCCCAGAAGATTGGCATGGCGCATGGCGCGCCGCATAATACGGCGCAATACATAGCCTCGCCCTTCATTCGAAGGCAGTACACCATCGGCGATCATGAAACTCGAAGCCCGCAAATGGTCCGCAATCACCCGGTGGGAAACCGCCTTGTCTCCTTCGGCGGCAACACCGGTTTCCTGTTCCGATGCCTCGATCAGATTTTGAAACAGATCGATGGCATAGTTGTCATGAGTTCCCTGCAGGACGGCGGAAATACGCTCAAGGCCCATGCCGGTATCGATTGAGGGTTTGGGCAGATCGACACGCTCTTCCGCCGACATCTGCTCATACTGCATAAAGACCAGATTCCAGATTTCGATAAATCGGTCCCCATCTTCATCCGGTGAGCCTGGCGGTCCGCCGGGAACCTTGTCGCCGTGGTCGAAAAATATCTCTGAGCAGGGACCGCAAGGGCCGGTATCCCCCATGGCCCAGAAATTATCGCTCGTTGCAATGCGAATGATTTTATCTTCCGACAGGCCGGCAATTTTCTTCCAGAGGTCGAAAGCATCGTCATCTTCCGAGTAGACGGTCACCAGGAGCCGCTTGGGATCGAGATCAAAATCTTCGGTGACCAGTTTCCAGGCGAGTTCGATGGCGCGATCCTTGAAATAATCGCCGAACGAGAAGTTTCCGAGCATTTCAAAAAAAGTATGGTGACGTGCCGTATATCCGACATTGTCGAGATCATTGTGCTTGCCGCCGGCGCGGAGGCATTTTTGGGAGGTGACCGCACGCTGATAATCGCGCTTTTCAGCACCGGTAAAGACATTTTTGAACGGCACCATGCCGGCGCTGGTGAACATGAGTGTGGGATCATTGCGCGGGACTAGTGGGCCGGACTCAACGATCTGGTGATCATTGCGGGCAAAATAATTCAGAAATGTCGAACGAATTTCATTAACACCGGTCATTAGTCAGCATTTGTCCCAATCATTGTCAGAAAGATCTTGTTGGTTCGCAGCGATGGATCTCACGCGACTCAAGAAACTGTCCCCATAAAAAGTGTATCTCATTTAGCAGAAAATTCTGAAAACCCAAAGCGGCAAGGCTCCGGCAATGACGATTTTACGTCAGTTTCCATACGGGTTTTTGCGAACCCTCCGATAAAATAGAAGTTCCGGCCTGCAACACTATTATCATGCGCGAAATTCGGGACCTAAATCAGCAGGTTCGCAGTCGGACTGGGTATAGACCCGCGTTCTCACTCTTGTTCGTGAGATTTATACGGCCTTTGCAGGTGTTCGAGTTTTTCCGGGCAGGCCCCAAAGCTTTTTGAAACTCTCTTGTTTGCCGGAGACTTATATCGAATTTGACAGTGCTGCGTTGAGCCCATCGCAGAGTTCGTTCTTATGCGACAATGATGGCGAGGAACACGCCAATGTCTCGCGACCCGCTATTTCTATAGTTCAATACGCTTTAACCCCGTGATCGGGTCAGGCACAAGCGGCGTTCGAATCCAAACCAATCGTTTCTAACCGGGGCAATTCAGAAGCCGAACGCACCAGGAGCACAAGGCGCTGCGAGCCATGATCCGGCCGATAGGTTCGGGTGGACGGGTTCGGGCCTGACCTCAACTGGACTGAGTCATGCTGGCGCTTCAAAAAGATAACGCTTAGCAGCCCTGTCAACGGTCAGTACCCGGAATTGCCCTATTGCCTGCTCCCACTTACGGGGACACCTATAGTCCACCTGGTCCGACCTAGGGAGGCACTTATAGTGGTGGCACTTATAGCCTCAATTGCACCCGGCCGGTTAGCCCGGGTTTCAAGATCATCCTTTGGAATCAACCCGCCTGCTTCTTGGGCTCTTCCTGGGGTGCCTCCTCAGCGGCGTCCGTCTCGTTCTCAATCTCATCAAGTTCATCGGCAATGAGACCGACATTGCGACGTATCGCCGTTTCCACTTCCTCGGCGACTTCCGGATTGTCGCGCAAGAACATCTTTGCGTTCTCCCGGCCCTGGCCAATCTTCTGTCCGTTGTAGGCATACCAGGAACCGGATTTATCGACGATCCCTGCCTTGACGCCGAGATCAATCAGCTCACCGGTCTTTGAAATACCTTCCCCATACATGATGTCGAATTCGACCTGCTTGAAGGGCGGCGCAACCTTATTCTTGACCACCTTGCAACGGGTCTGGTTACCAACGATTTCATCCCGATCCTTAATGGCTCCGATGCGCCGAATGTCGATGCGAACGGAAGAATAGAATTTGAGGGCATTTCCGCCTGTTGTTGTTTCCGGACTGCCGAACATCACGCCGATTTTCATACGGATCTGGTTGATAAATACAACCATGCAGCGGGACTTGGAAATGGATCCCGTCAGTTTGCGCAGAGCCTGGCTCATCAGACGAGCCTGCAAACCCGGGAGACTGTCCCCCATTTCGCCTTCGAGCTCGGCCCGGGGCGTCAGGGCTGCCACGGAATCGATGACCAGTACGTCAACAGCGCCGGAACGTACAAGCGTATCGGCAATTTCGAGGGCTTGCTCACCGGTATCCGGCTGGGAAATCAGAAGTTCGTCGACATTGACCCCCAGCTTGCCGGCATATTGCGGATCCAGGGCGTGTTCCGCATCGACAAAGGCGCAAACACCGCCTGACTTCTGAGCTTCCGCAAGTGTATGCAGGGCCAGGGTTGTTTTACCGGAGGATTCTGGACCATATATCTCAATAACCCGTCCGCGTGGGAAGCCACCGATACCCAGCGCGATATCCAGCCCCAGGGAGCCGGATGAAACGGCTTCGACTTCGACGATCTGCTCGTCTTTTCCCAGACGCATGATCGAACCTTTACCGAAAGCGCGTTCAATCTGGGATAACGCGGCGTCCAGCGCCTTTTCCTTGTCCATGAAGTTCCCCTCAATCACCCTCAAATTTGTATCAGACATATGTTGGACCTCTTATTTCACAGTGCGTGCGTACTGGCAAACACTCAAAATGTACACGTTTTGTTCACGTGGTCAAGATCCTTTTCAAACAATTGATTTATATAGTTTATTCTCTTTATGTTTAAATTTTGTTCTATTCAATTCCAGATAACTCGAAATGAGTGATTCGAATCAGTTGCGAATTGGGCTTTAGATATATCAGAAGTATGCCTCGCATCCACCCTATCACAAGTCCGGAGGATTACAAGATCAGGACTGCAATGCGTCCTTGACCGCACCGGCCAGTTGTTTCAGCGAAAACGGCTTCGGCAGGAAGGCAAATTGCTCGCCGTCTTCCAGGTTCTTCTTGAAGGCGTCTTCGGCGTAACCTGAAATGAAGATGATCTTCAGGTCCGGATTGCGTTTGCGCAGCTCCTTGAGCAGGGTCGGACCGTCCATCTCCGGCATGACCACATCGCTGACCACCAGATCCAGGGGTCCATCGTGATTTTCCATGACCTCCAGAGCGTCAGCCCCCGTGGAGGCTTCCAGAACCTGATAGCCCCGAGACGCAAGGGCCCGGGCGGCAAAACTGCGCACGGCTTCCTCGTCTTCCACAAGCAGCACGCAGCCGCTGCCAGTCAGGTCCTTGGGCTTCTCGCGCTTGTCGGACCGTTGCCCCGTCGATGTCTCTGCCGTGACTTCCTCGATATGACGCGGCAGATA
>JANQOC010000134.1 GCA_028279265.1 Hyphomicrobiales bacterium | reverse complement strand
AGAATATGCGAGGGATTAAGGAGCAGGAAGATTAGGGGGAGGGGATAAAAGAGCGATAAGAAAATTAGAGTTATCAGGGATCAAGAGAGGACGGGAGCGGCGGCAAACTTGTAAACAGAGATAATATTAGAGAATAGCGTCAAGGATTGCGCTGGATGCAGGGCCCACCGTAACTTCAGACGACAGGCCCCGCAATAGGGATCGGATTTCAGGCATCAGAGGTATTTCAGTGTCCGCCACTGGCCCTGCCACTGGGGTTCCACAGGCTTTGCGTTATCCGGCTTGTCTTCGCTCTCTGCAGGTTTGGACTTGGATGTCTTGCGGTCCCAAATTCGTTCAAAGATGCTAACGAGTTCCTGTTTCTCTGGTCTGCGATATTCCATTGGTCGTTCCTTGCTTTTGTTCGGGCCTTTTGGCTCTTTGATCCCAAGTTTTTCGTTTCCGGGTCCATTTCTTTGGTGTTGCGATAATTCAATTTACTCATGAAAGAAAAAATGATAATCACCTAATTTATACATTCACTATTGAATATTATTCATGAGTATCTCATGTCCGTCCCCCACGAAATGAATGCCTTTCTGCGCGTTGTTGAAAAAGGCAGTTTTGCCGGTGCCGCCGCTGATTTGACCCTGACACCCTCCGCGGTTTCGAAAATCATCACGCGCCTTGAGGAACGTCTCGGCGTATCGTTGCTCCTGCGCACGACCCGCAGCCTGACTTTGACTCCCGAGGGGGAGACCTATCTTCGGCGCTGTCGCGAAATTCTCGAGGCCATCGAGGAAGCCGAGTCTGAAGTTTCACAATCGGCTGTGGAACTCAGGGGGCTCATCCGCCTGAATACGTTCACTGCCTTTGGCCGCTACAAAATTCCCCGGTTGCTGACGGAGTTCATTCGCCTGCATCCCGGTATTGAAATCGAGTTCAATGTTGCCGACCGCGTTGTGGATCTCCTGGACGAGCAGGTCGACATCGCCATTCGCGGAGGGGTTATGGCGGACAGTGCGCTGATCGCCCGAAAAATATTTGAAATGCGCCGTATGATTTGTGCCAGTCCTGAATATCTGGCGCAACACGGGACGCCGCAATCTCCGGAGGATTTACGCGACCACAATTGCATTCTGATGCAGACGATGCCGCACCTGCATCGATGGCCATTTCGCAAGGGCCGGGAAATCACCCATGTTCAGACCCAGGGCGACATCAAAACCGACAATGCGGATGTCATGTTCGACCTGGCGATCGCCGGGCATGGGATTATCCGCATGGTTGACCTTCAGACCCAGGAAGCCGTTGATGACGGACGCCTGGTGCCTCTGCTCACCAGCTATCATGTTGACGAGCCAACCCCGGTCTGGTCGGTCACGCCGCCGGGTCGTCAGCGCATCCCGCGGATTCGGGCCCTCATCGATTTCCTGGTGGCCCATCTGGACACAACCGAACCGGAGAATCCGACGCGTTGAATTCGGTTGCATTCGGACGCATCGAAACCGGTTAAGGGATTTGCTGC
>JANQOC010000129.1 GCA_028279265.1 Hyphomicrobiales bacterium | reverse complement strand
GGTTCATCGCCCGGTGTTTCCATGCGGTTTCGAATTCTTTCGTCGCTCATTTTATTCGTCCATTTCCAGATCTCCGGTCTTCAAGGGAAAACCGCGCAGAAATTCTTCCATAGCCGCAACTTTTTTCCCCGAGCGCTGCACTTCAAGTAGTTTGACCGCTCCTTCGCCACAGGCTATGACCGTTCCATCCTCCAGCACATCTCCGGCATTCCCGCTCCGGTCACTGATTTCCGATCGCAGTATTTTTATTCTCTCGATCCTGTCTCCCGCTTTCACTGCAAACCAGGCGCCGGGAAAGGGTGATAAGCCGCGAATTTGATTGTGAATGTTCGAGGCCGTATCCGACCAGTTAATCCTAGCTTCGGATTTCTCAATCTTTTCCGCATAGGTAATCCCTTCCGAAGGCTGGGGACGGCATTCCAGGGAACCGCGGGACAAGGCGGCCAGGGCGCGGGTCATAAGGCCGGCCCCAAGTTGCGCCAGCTCATCATGAAGGTCCCCGGCGGTCATGGTGGGACGGATCGGAACCTGCTCGCCAAGGCAAACCGGTCCCGTGTCCAGACCGGCTTCCATGCGCATGACCATAATACCGGTGTTTTGGTCCCCCGCCATAATCGCCCGTTGAATGGGGGCAGCGCCGCGCCATCGCGGCAGCAGGGACGCGTGCAGATTCAGGCAACCGGCATCCGGCGTGTCGAGAACATTTTGCGGTAAAATCAGACCGTAGGCGACGACCACCGCTACTTCGGGCCGATAGCCGGAGAAAATTTGCAGCGTATCGGAGTCTTTCAGGCTGACCGGCGTTTCCACGGCGATATTGTTCAGCTCGGCAAATTTCTGTACCGGGGATGGCCTGACATTCTTTCCCCGTCCCGAAGGCCGGGGCGGCTGGGTGTAAACAGCAACGACATCATGACCAACGCTAATCAGCTCGGAAAGTGTCGGTACGGCAAACTCCGGTGTTCCCATAAATACAACACGCAGGGACATGAGCGATCTCCGTTACCCCATTCAATACTCAGATCGGATCGGCGTTCTCGTTTTTGCGATCTTTCAGGTATTTTTTGATGATGCGATCCCTTTTGAGCCTTGATAGATGATCGACAAACAAGGTGCCGTTCAAATGATCCAATTCATGCTGGATAACCGTCGACATCATGCCTTCAAAGGTTTCTTCCTGTTGCTTCCCCTCGCGATCAATATAACGCACGACACATGAATTCGGACGCTCCAATTCGACAAATACTTCCGGCAGGGAAAGACACCCCTCCTCGTGGGTCCTCATCTCTTCGGAACGGTGCACGATCTCGGGATTGATAAACGCATAAGGCTTATCCGGTTCTTCTTCGGTTGAGATATCGGCAATAAACAATCGTATGGGTTCCGCAACCTGTATCGCCGCCAGGCCAACACCGGGAGCGTCATACATCGTCTGAAACATTGCATCGATGAATTCCCGTAAGTCGTCGTCCACACGTTCGATGGGATTGGACTTTGTCCGCAAAAGGGAATTGGGAACTTTAATAATCTCAAGCTTTTCCATGCTGTTGAAATAGTTAAGAAAACCCGCAGGGTCAACAAGCGGCACCGATTTTTGAAAGGAAATTGCCGTATTGACAGTTTAGGTGGATAATTCTTAAATGTTCTTGTTATGTTCCAAAACACCTGGAGAATCAGAGTATGATGACCGGGTCGTCAGGGAATTTTGTAAATTCAGTCCGGAGATCCGTGTCCATGCCAGAACAATCCATAAATTTAGGTACGCTCAACGTGGATCCCATTGTGCTGGCTCTTTTTTTGGCAGGTCTTGCGGTTACGCTTCTTGTCGTCCTGATTTTCCTCGTCTGGCACCATGGCAGCGAGCGGTCCAAGGACTCTATGGAACAGGCGATGCGCTCCCATACCAGCGAAGCGGAACTGGCGGAGCTTAAGGGACGGCTTAGAACCTTGTCCGAGATTGTCGTCACGCGTCAGGGCGAATTGACACGATCTCTCCATGATCGGCTGGACAATGTCGGTCATCGGCTGGGGCAGAATCTGGAAGCGAATACTCAGCAAACCAATGACAGCCTCGCCCTGCTTCAGCAGCGCCTCGCCGTCATCGATGCCGCCCAGCGCAATATTACGGAACTTTCCAGCAAAGTCGTGAGCCTGCAGGACGTGCTCAACAACAAGCAATCCCGCGGCGCTTTCGGACAGGGAAGAATGGAAGCCATTATTCAGGACGGTCTTCCGCGGAATTCATATACTTTCCAGGCAACACTCTCCAATGGCAAACGGCCGGACTGCCTTGTTCACCTGCCCAACAATCCGGCGGCAATTGCCATCGATGCAAAATTCCCGCTGGAAGGATTTGAAGCCTTCCGCATTTCCCGCAATGATCAGGAGCACAAGGTTTCCGCCAAACGAATTCGCACCGATGTCGGAAAACACATTGATGACATTACCGCCAAATATCTGCTGCCCGGTGAAACCCAGGATACGGCGATTATGTTTGTGCCGTCGGAAGCCATTTATGCAGATCTGCACGAATTTTTTCCTGACCTGATCCAGAAAGCCTACCGGGCACGCATCGTTATCGCATCCCCCAACATGCTGATGCTTGCGGTCCAGACCATGCAGGCAATCATGAAGGATGTGAAAATGCGCGAAGCAGCGGGACTGATCCAACGCGAGGTGACACACATCGTTGACGACGTTCATCGGCTGCGCGAGCGGGTGAACAAGCTTCAAAATCATTTTGGTCTGGTGAACAAGGATCTGGACCAGATACTTATCTCATCGGACAAAATTTCGACACGGGGAAGAAAAATCGAAACACTGGATTTTGACTATGAGGCCGAGAAAGCCCTGGAGAAAAAAAAGCAGGCCCAAAAGAAATCCGAAAATCCCGCACCGAAGACCGAGCTTCTCGCCGGCGAATAAATCTGCCTTTGCCAATCTGGGAATTTGGATCTGCAGATCTCACATATTTATGACTTTGCGTGATCGACAAACTCGTGCCAACCTTTGACAAGGGTATGAACGAGGAGGTTCCATTGAGTAAAATGAGCAGACGGCTTGCCACGCTGTTTTTGTGCATAGGTATTGTTGGTTCCGTAACCGTCAGTCTTCCAGATTTGATAACACACCGGGATGCTTACATTGAGATAGCAAAATCAAACTTCAAAACCGTTGAAGGGGCTATTCTCAGGGTTGCCGGCAGGTTTACTGACGAGTAGATGAATTCGAGCGGTTCTTGACACTCTCCCGGTAGGCAATCATGAAACCGCTGCCGAATATAATAATCGCTCCGATCCAGAGATAGATATCCGGAATTTCGGAGAAGAATAAAAACCCGAAGATTGCTGCCCAAATCAGGCGCAGGAAATCGAACGGCATCGCCGCCGTCGTATCCAGATGTTTGAGCGCTTCGGTCAGGCAGAGCTGGCCGACCGTGGAAATCAGACCGATGAAAATCAGAATCGGCCACTGATGCCAGAGCGGCGTCACCCAGATGTAGTAAGCCGGGATGGCCGAAAGGAGCGTTCCCAGCACCGACATGTAGGCGGTAATGGTGAAGCTGGAATCCTTCTTGCCGAGCAATTTGATGAGCACGAGAACAACGCCCCAAAGGGCAGAGGCAAACAGCACCAGCAGAGAGCCTGTATCAATCACGTCAAAGCCTGGGCGCAGGATAATAAGGGCTCCCAAGAAACCCATTATGATGGCGCTCCAGCGATAAAGCCTAAATTTCTCCCCAAGGATAAGGACACTGATAACCGCGGCAAAGATCGGTGCGGTGTATCCGAGCGCCGTTACCCGCGCGAGAGGCGCAATACTGACAGCCGTGAAAAATGCGAACATGGCGGTGACATGCAACGATGCTCTTAACACATGAATTTTCAGGGACGATGTGACCCAGAGGCTGCGTCCCATTCTCACCATCAGCGGGATAATGAAAATAACGGCGAACACATTTCTAAGGAACGCAACCTGTATGGGCGGTGTATGCGCCGAAGCCTCTCTGATACTCACATGGGTAAGTGAAAATATCACAGTCGACAGCAACATCAGGACCACGCCGCGAGTCGCAGCATTATTCCAGAACTTGGTTCTGAGTTGGCCGAACAAATGCAACCGTTCCTTGAAGGGATCTCTGAGAAATTGGAAAACAGAGATCTAGTCTTATCGCCTTCATCCCCAACGCACAAGGACTGCTTTGCTGTTCAGCCCGCCAGAACCGGAATTCCCAATGGCGACGCTGTTAGCCCATGACTTAAAGAGGTAAAAAAGTTAAAACAGTCGCAAATTCCAACACCGAGTTCCTGGAGGACAGATGAAGATAGAAGACCGAATAGAGTACAGCGCCATCGTCGACCGCAAGCCCCTGACACTACCCGATGGAGGACGCACCATAGTCTGGCCCGTGGTCAATCTTGAGGAATGGGTTCCCACCGAACCACTGCCACGCCGGATACTCACGCCTCCCGGCAACAGCGTACACGTTCCCGACATTCCAAACTGGTGCTGGTTCGAATACGGCATGCGGATTGGCTTCTGGCGCCTGCTGGATGTGTTTAACAGTTTCGATATCAAGGCAACGGTTTCCATGAACGCTACGGTGGTGGACCGCTACACCCGCGTCGCCGAAGCCACACGGGATGCCGGTTGGGAGTTCATGGGCCATAGCTATATTCAAAAGCCCATGTACCAGCTGGAAGATGAAGCCGGCGATATACAGCGCACCATGGACAAGCTGTCGGACTTCTGCGGGTCAAAAATCCGGGGATGGATGGGACCCGGACTGACACAGACCGATGATACGCCTGAATATCTTGTCGACTCGGGTTTTGAGTACACCGCCGACTGGATTCTTGATGATCAACCCTGTCGCGTGAACACCAGGAACGGTGAGCTGTATTCCGTACCTTACACGACGGAGCTAAATGATATTCCGATTATGCTGCTGCAAAATCATCCTTCCAATATGCTGTTTGAAAGAACGATGGAATACTTTGAAACGGTCTATGAAGAGGGACGGTCAAATGTCAGGATTATGTCGATTGCCGTGCACCCCTATATTCACGGGACACCCCAGCGCATTGGATACTTCAGAAAAATCTTCGAAACACTGTCGCAAAAACCCGGTGTCGTGTTCATGACCGGGGACCAGATTCTGGACTGGTACAAAGGTCAGATGGACACCTGATCTGCTGTCGGTGTAACGACGAATCCGATCCGGAATTACCTTTTCTGGCCGTCTTCAAACTGGCGTTCCCAAATCTCTCCGAGCGTGGAGTAGTAGAAACCATTGAGACGGCCAACCGGATCGAGTTTTTTTACATCGATATAGCTGCCGTTCATGCATTCGGGATCGACATGAAAGTGAACGACTTCGCCGATACAGAGAGGGTGCTTGTTGGGGCCGAGTTCGATAACCTGGTGGAGCTTGCATTCGAAATGAATCGGTGCCTCCTTGACCCGTGGTGACTTGATTTTTACGCTTGGAATGGCCGTCAGCCCTGTGGTGTCAAACTCACTGTCTTCCTCGGGAATGCCGTTGGCCGAGTCGACCATTTCCTTCCAGATATCCGTCGTCACCACGTTGAAACAAAATTCCTGCATCTCTTTGGCATTCTTGAGGGTGTGTTTCTCCGTCCCATCGGGATTGCGGGCTATGGTGAGGGAAATCATCGGTGGCGCAACGCAGACGACCGTAAAGAAACTGAAAGGGGCAAGATTGGTAACGCCCTTGGAGTTGATCGTCGATGCCCAGCCAATGGGTCGCGGAACAACCGCCCCCGTCAGCAATCTGTAGATTTCGTGCCGCTCAATCTTTTCGGGATCGAATTCCAGATATGAATGACTCATCATTGCCTCCGTTGCGGAACTATATCTGTTTTCTTGACTTTATCGCCGCGCTCAGTGTGCCTTCGTCCAGGTAATCGAGTTCGCCACCCACCGGCACACCATGGGCCAGCCGGGAGATCTTGACATTGCAGTCTTCAAGCTGCTCGGAAATAAAGTGCGCCGTGGACTGTCCTTCGACCGTGGCATTCAAGGCCAGCAGAACCTCTTTGACGGAATCGTCTTTAGCGCGTTCGATCAGACTGGCGATATTCAGTTCCTCGGGCCCGCGACCGTCAAGCGGCGACAATGTTCCGCCGAGGACATGATAGGTACCGCTGACAACCCCGGCGCGTTCAAGGGCCCACAGGTCCCCGACCTCTTCGATAACACACAAAAATGAAACGTCGCGCTTCGGATCCTGGCAAATGGTGCACGGATCCCGCGTATCGATATTGCCGCAATTGTTACAAATGACGATATTGTTCACCGCATCGGTAATGGCCTGCGCCAAGGGGACAAGGAGCTGTTCCTTTTTCTTGATGAGCTGAAGCGCAGCGCGGCGTGCGGATCGAGGTCCTAAACCAGGAATGCGGCCCAAGTACTGGATAAGACGTTCGATCTCCGGTCCGGAGATATTTCGCGACATAAACTCTCGTCTGTTCTAAAGACTAAATTTTTTAGTTTTTCTCTACCCGAACGGATTGATACCCTGGGGAAGATTCATTCCCCCCGTCAGTTCCTGCATCTTGGATTTCATTGTCTCTTCCGCCTTCGACTTGGCATCGGACAGGGCGGCAACAATGAGATCTTCAAGAATTTCGATCTCATTATCCTTGACCAGGCTGGGATCGATTTTCAGGGACCTGACATCACCCTTGGCAGACATGGTCACCTCAACCATTCCCGCCCCGGATGATCCCCGGACTTCAATTTCATCGAGCTGACTCTGCACTTCTTCCATGCGCTTTTGCATGTTCTGGGCTTGCTTCATTAAATTCATGAAATCTTTCATGACAACTCACAATCCTTCTGGTGCGGTCTCGATAATTAAAAAGACCGGGTTTGATACGACCATAGTCAATTTACTCGTCTTTTTCTATATCTTGTTCCGCCGGATCAATATCCGATTGATCGGCAAGCGGGCTGACATCGGTAATTCTGGCATCGGGAAATGTATCGAAAATCTGCTGAACCAGGGGATGGTTTTTAACCTGCTCCAGTTCTCGCTGCCGTTCTGCAAGTTTCTTTCCTGTGATCGTTTCCTCGCCTTTTTCGGCAGATACGGCGACGATCCAGCGTTTGCCCGTCCATTCCGACAATTTCTGTCCAAGATAGTTGGGTAAATCCCGTGGTGCTCCCGCCTCCAGATTTATTTCAACGTGGCCGGTTTCAAACCGCACGAGCCTGACGAAGTCCTCAAGATTACCTTTCAGCTTCAGATCGCGCTTTTCTGTTACCAACTTGATTACGTCGGCGAAGCTCTCCGGTTGCGGGATTGATACTTCCTGGAATTCCTCTGAAGTCACCTGAGGTTCAAGGGCTAATTCCGTCCTGGCATGACCTGCCGCAGCCTGTTGGACCGAAACATCCCGAAGTCTCGCGGTTTCGGAACTGGCGGACTGGCTCTGGGCATTCACATTTTTCTCGTTTGCCGATTGCGGAATCTCTTTTGCCGGAGCCTTTGAAGACGAACCGGAACCGTTCAGACTTTTGAGCAAATCATCGGGAAACGGTACCTCACTCATATGTGCCATACGAATGAGAAGCATCTCTCCCGCCGCAAACGGATTTGGCGCCTGATCAACTTCGTTTATTCCTTTGAGCAGGAGTTGCCAGGCCCGTCCCAGAGCCATCATCGGCAACCGGTCTGCGAGTGATTTGGCCAGTTCTCTCTCGCTTTCTCCCAGCGACTGATCACCGTCCTCGCCCTTAAGTGCTTTCGTGCGTGTCACCTGATGCACGGCTTCCGCAAGAGAAACCAGAATTTGTTTGGGATCGGCACCGTCCTGATAGATTTTTTGATAGCGGTTCAGCGCATCAATCACATCACCTTTCATCAGTGCTTCGATGAGTTCAAATATCTGAATCTGATCCGAGATGCCCAACATCGCCCGGATGTTGTCGGCGCTGATGGTTCCATCTCCGAGCGCAATTGTCTGGTCAAAGAGTGAAAGCCCGTCGCGGACGGAACCCTGGGCAACCTTGGCGAGAAGAAACAGGGATTCCTTGTCGGCCTTGACGCCTTCGAGTTTGGCGATTTTCTCAAAATGCGTCACCAGCGTTTCAATCTCGACACGCTTGAGGTCAAACCTCTGACAGCGGGAAAGGACCGTTACGGGTACTTTCCGCACTTCCGTCGTGGCAAAGATGAATTTGACATGATCCGGAGGCTCTTCCAAAGTTTTCAGCAGCGCGTTGAAAGCGCCTTTGGAGAGCATGTGAACCTCGTCGATGATGTAGATCTTGTATCGGGCCGTGGCCGGCTTGTAGCGCGCGCTTTCGATCAACTCACGAATATTGTCGACGCCGGTGTGGGAAGCGGCGTCCATTTCCAGGACATCCACATGGCGGGATTCGATAATGGCGGCGCAATGTTCGCCGAGGTCTCCAATATCAAAAGTCGGCTCGTCTATCTTATCCGTCTGATAGTTCAGGGCCCGCGCCAGTATTCTGGCGGTCGTGGTT
>JANQOC010000122.1 GCA_028279265.1 Hyphomicrobiales bacterium | reverse complement strand
CCCGAGTGACGACAGCATGGCGATCATCCGCAGGATTCCCAGGGGTTGAACCCCGGACCCCGCAGGTGCATCTGTCCCGAGGATAACCCGTTCCACCTGACCGAGCTCTTTTGCCGTTCGCATCGCCAAAAGTGCTGAACGTTCATTCCCGTTATGCACGAGTTCAATACCACGCTGGCACTGTTCGCAGAGACAGACGATCTGATCATCGGGCAGGGCAGTGTGGCCGCCATTGATGTGACCGATGATATCCGCATCCGCTTCGAGCACCACATCCTTGTCGATCAATCCGGAACCGGGAATGGAGGGTCCTCCGGTATGAATTGTACTCTGAATGCCGTATTTACGCGCCCAGGCGACCATTTCCTTGGCTTTTTCACCGGCCTTTACGCTTCCAAGGCCCACTTCGCCCAGTAGTTTGACACCTGCTTCCGCCAGGTTTTTGAAATCCTCTTCCTCCATGCCTTCTTCAAGCACGGGCGCGCCCGCATGTATCTTGACGCCCGAAGGCCGGAAGTTTTCGTACCAGCGCTGCGAGGCGATGGCCATGGCCTTTAACCCGACGATATCCGTAGGCCGTCCCGGCATGTGCACTTCACCGGCGGATATCATGGTCGTCACACCACCGTTGAGACAACTGTCAATCCAGTGGAGCTGTTGCTGACGCGGTGTATAATCGCCAATGACCGGGTGTACATGACTGTCAATCAGACCCGGCGTGACAGTCGTCCCCTTGGCATCAACGACGGTCGCTGCGTTCTCGCAATCGACCTCTTTTTCTTTTCCAACCTCGGCAATTTTACCGTCGACAACCACGATTGTATCCGCATCCAGAATGGGGGCTTCAAGGGCTCCGGATAGCATCAATCCGATATTCTTGATGACGAGCTTCGTCTTATCTTCAGACATGTGTCGGTTTTCCTCTCTCGGGCTTCAGGAAATCTTTTTGAGCAGGTCCATCAACTGGCCTTGCTCTGCGGGCGTCAAGGCGCTGAGGTTGGCCTCTGTAATTTTAATGCCATAGGGAATTGATTCTTCCGCAAGGGAACGGCCGGCCGCTGTCAGTTCCACCAGCAACCTTCGTCGATCTTCCGAGTCCTTCCGGGTCGTTGCAATTCCCCGCTCGCGCAGGCGGTCGATCACACCTTTAATTGTCGCCACATCCATCGAAGTCAGGCGGCCGAGGCGGTTTTGCGAGACAACGTCGAGCTCATAGAGTTTGGCGACAACGGCAAACTGGGTCGGTGTCAAGTCGCCGGGCATCAGCTGGCTGAAGAGTGATGTGTGCGACTGGTTGGCTTTCCTTAACAAAAATCCGATTTGCTCCTCCAACCGATAGGCATCGAGTTGCGGATTGCCGGCGTCCAGATCCGGGCGATTTTTCTGTTTATCCGTTACTTCCGCCATAGTCGTCGTCCAAATTTTTATCTCTCATCGTAAACCACTAGACTGAGAGATAGCTATCAAGAATCTCCGGTTTTTCTTCGAGTTCTTTTATACTTCCCGAATATTGCACAATACCCTTTTCGAGAATGTAGGCGCGATCCGAAACGAGCTTGGCAAAATGCAGGTTTTGTTCCGAAAGAAGTATGGTCAGACCGTGCTTGGTCAGAGAGTCGATGACTCTGGCGATTTGCTCGATGATAACCGGCGCCAGGCCCTCGGAAGGCTCGTCCAGGAGCACGAGGCGCGGATTGCCCATCAGTGTGCGGGCAATGGTCAGCATTTGCTGTTCGCCGCCGCTCATCTGCTTTCCAAGATTGTTGCGCCGCTCATGAAGGTTTGGAAACAGTTCGAACAGCATATCCAGGGTCCACTCCGGCAATCCTTCCCGCGGTGGTTGCCGGCCGACTTCAAGATTTTCCGTCACCGTAAGATCCGTGAATACACGCCGTTCTTCAGGCACATAGCCGAG
>JANQOC010000121.1 GCA_028279265.1 Hyphomicrobiales bacterium | reverse complement strand
AGGTCGGCAATTTCAAGCTCAAAGTCCTGGGAAAGCCGGGTAATGATCTCCTCACCGAGTCTCGGGTCCACCCGAACGGAACCACGATCAGAAGCATCGATCCGTGGGTGATTAAAAGCTTCCTCAAGTGTCAATCCAAAATCCAGCATCAGGGCCGCAATCTGCGTCGTACACGGCATAATATAATTGGCGCCGGAAGCGCCGATCGCAAAGACCGCCTCGTCGTCCCTGACAGCGATTGTCGGCGACATGTTGCTGGCGTTAATTCTCTTGTGACCCGCCATGGTCGTCGGATATCCCGGGCGCGGATCGAAGTATGAAACCGAATTGTTCATGAGGATTCCGGTTTGCGGAAGGACGACACAGCTGCCAAATCGATTAAGCAATGTGTAAGTCAGGGCGACCATATTTCCTTCATGATCGACCGCCGACATGTGGCTCGTACAGCCGCCAACTTCCGTGGCCCGACCGATTTTTTGCTTGTGGCTTTTCCAGGCTTGGTTCAGGGCGTCGGCATAGATTTTCCAACTCTCCGCGTTTGGTGACTGTGTGGGTTGCAGATGTTTTTCAACGTATTTCAGGGCCTCGATTAGACGGGGCCCGCCACTGGTTTCACCCGCTGTCAGGATCGAGGTTCCCCGATGGCTGGATGACAGAGGTGCGAATTCCACGACCTCATAGGCGTTCAGATCATCCTGGTTGATGCGGCTGCCCCCGGCCCGCAGGTCTTCGCATATTTTTTCTGCAGTTTTCCCGGAATAAAAGCCGTCAGGTCCATTCTCGGCAAGATCCTTGAGCGTTTCCGCAAGATGGCCAAGTGTCAGAAATTGTTCAGGTTCCGGCGGCAGACCATGGGGGAGATAAGTGTTGCTGGCGGCGGTATCGCGGCTTAGATCCGCCGCGGCCAGGGAAATTTGCAGGGTCGTGAACCAGTCACAGGCAAGGCCACGACCGGCCAGCTCAATCGCCGGACCAAGGATTTGATCAAGTCCCAGGTTTGAAAACTTCTCCACTGCACGGCACAAACCTTTGACCGCACCGGGGACGGTGATTGAGCGATAGCCCACCACGTTTTGCCGGTCAACGACGCCGGGAAATCCCATGATCGTGTCGGGAACATCGGGGTCGAGGGGATAATCGTCGAGGCTGATATCTGCGGGTAACATTCCCTGGAAATCAATGACATGGGCCGACTTATCGGCAGCGCGCCAGATCACCATATAACCACTGCCCCCCAAACCGCACATCCAGGGTTCAACCGTCGCCAGAGCAAAGGCACAGGCAACCGCGGCATCGACAGCATTGCCCCCGTCAGAGAGCATGGATGCGCCGGCTGAGGCTGCAATCCGATGTTGAGAGGCGACGACCCCGGCTTCCGACTCAATGGCTGATTTTGAGATCGTCCAGTTCTCGATTTTTGGATTCATAGCTTACATTCTACCCTGATGCTGGTAACATTGTCCTGTGCAAAATAAGGGACATTCAATGAGTTACAAGTTAAACCCCATGCCGGATCAGGTTGATAGCATAATTCTGGAGAAAGCTCGACAGGTTGAGACGGCGACCATCGGTCACCGGCGCCAATTGGGTTTTGTCGATCGTTCCATACAACCGCTATTTTCGGATCAGAAGATTGCCGGTACGGCGGTGACCCTGGCCCTGCCGGGGCAGGACTCCACGCTCCTCCATCATATAATCCAGCATCTTCGTTCCGACGACATTCTGGTGATCGACAGGTTAGGGGATTACAAACACGCCTGTCTTGGCGGCGGTGTCGCAGTGGCCATCAAGGCCCAGGGCTGTGCCGGGGTGGTGATCGACGGATCGTGTACCGATGTCCCGGAAATCGAGCAGTATGAACTGCCGGTCTGGTGCCGCGGACCCTCACCAATTACGACGAGACTCTATGATATTGGTGGTGCATTCAACGTCGATATCTGTTGCGGCGGCGCCGTTGTTCACCCGGGCGACCTTGTTGTCTGCGACAATAGCGGAGTGTTGGTGATGAGACCGGATGAAGCCGAAGAGGATATCGATTGGGCGCTAGGCAAGCAGGCCGCGGAACCGGCGGCGCATGCTGCCATATTGAAAGGCGAGAAACTTGGGGACCGATCCGGCGCGACCAAGCTTGTCGAAGACAAGATACGACAGACATGAACAGCCATTGGCCTGTTGAACCTCAAAGCGGAATGGAATTCGTGAATCGGGTTGCGTGCCCACACTATTTGCGCAAGGAAGGCCTTTCGACATGAATTCCAAACTTAATCTCGTTATTTCGACACCGCTTGAGGCAGAGTTTGTCGATCGCATTGCGAGAGTTGCCCCGAACCGGATCGGAATCCACTACGAGCCGGAACTCCTGCCCCCGACCCGTTACCAGGGGGATCACAAGGGTATAGATAATTTTGAAAGAACACCCGCCGACGAGGAACGCTGGTTTCATTTGATTAGCGCGGCAGATATCCTTTTTGATATTCCTCCCACGCTATCGAACAAGCCAAATCCGGTCAATTTGGCCCGCAATCTGAAATGGGTTCAGACAACCAGTTCCGGTGTTGGACCGCTTGTCGATAGTTTGGGGCTGACAGAGCGCAACGTGCTGGTCACAACGGCACGGGGGATCCATGCAAAACCCCTTTCCGAATTCGTGTTCATGGCTTTACTCATGCACTACAGGAACCTGGAGTACCTCCAGAAGCAGCAGGGGGAAAAAATCTGGCAACGTTATTGCGGCAGCGGTCTCGCCGGCAGGACACTGGCCATTGTGGGAATGGGGGAGGTCGGACAAAAAATAGCGCATCTGGCCAAGGCATTTGATATGACCGTCGTGGGACTATTGCGCCCGGGATCGCCTCACACAACCGAAAGCCTGGGGATCGACCGAATTTGTACGATCAATGAATTAAAGGACTTGTTATCAGATATTGATGCCATTGTTCTCTGTGCGCCCCATACGCCTGAAACAGAAGGCATGATCAATCAATCTGTTTTTGAGGCCGTTAAACCGGGTGCTGTGTTGATCAATATTGCACGCGGGGCCCTTGTCGATGAGCCGGCATTAATAGGCGCCTTAGAATCCGGCCAAATCGGATTTGCTGCCCTGGATGTTGCCGCTGTAGAGCCCCTTCCCGAAAGTAGTCCGCTATGGACACTGGAGAATGTTCTGATCAGCCCGCATTCTGCCAGTACGGTTGCGGAAGAGAATGAACGTCTTACCGATTTGTTCTGTTTCAATCTCAGACACTTTCTGGAGGGAAACCCGGCGGAGATGAAAAACAAGTTTAATACTGAACGCCGGTATTAGCGTGTTCGAGTGTCTACGGATCGTAGTCTGAGCTACTTCCTGTCAGAGTGCCGAAGATCTGAGACTTCCGGCCAAATGCATTCCCGGGTAGCGCCGGTGGCGGATAGGCTACTCTGATTTTGTCGCCGCGACGGAGTTCAGGTTCTTGCTTTTTCGAATGCTGTCCAGGAGGCCTCGAATTTTTCGAAGTCGAAATCGTCTTCCCGGGCAGGGGCCAGAACAAGCTGTTCGGATTTATGCACTTGCTTAATGCCTTCGCCAATCTCAGGCAGGACTTCTTCGGGAATGACAACGGCACCATGCTTATCCGCATGAATAAATTCCCCGGGCCGTACATCCATCTCAAACACCTGGATAGGATTATCGAAATCGACGACATGAACAAAACCGTGGCTCGGACCGATGGATCCTGCGAGGACCTGAAAGTCTGGGGCCAGATCATCCAGGTCGCGCATAGTTCCGTTCGTCAGGGCTCCGGAGAGTTTAAAACCCTTGTGAACGGTTGAATTCACCTCGCCCCAATAGCCCGCGATACAGTTGGGGAAATCCAGGTCCTGGACAACGGCGATTGCCGGTCTCGGTCCTTCGCTCATATACCTGTAGTAGTCCATGCGCTTTTTTCGAACATCTGCAGGATCATCGGGGGAGGGCTCGCGTCCCCTGATCGAAGCGGTTCTGGCAAACCCACAAATTGCCGGCTGATTGGGATTGGCGACCAGAACGGTTCCTTTCGTAAATCGGTTGAAACCTCGCTGCCCCTGAACAACTTCTATGGCATTGCAGACCGTTGGCGTGTCCACGCTTGACAAGATTTTTAAGAGATCTGGCTCAATTTGGTTCATTGTTCTGGTTCTCCCAAATGGTATCGGCGTCCCTGCACATCCAGCGGCGAATTTCACGATTCACAAATTCTGAATTTTCCAGAGTCGTAATGTGGCCGGCGCTCGGAACAAGCACAAATTCAGCGTCAACCAAGAGCTTGCTGATCTCCTGATGCCGACTCGGCGGACAGAGTTGATCCTCTTCTCCACACATGACCAGGGCAGGTCCATTGAAGCGTTGCAACCTTTTAGCCTGGTTGCCGCGCGACAACAGAATCTCGCTCTGTTGAATAAATCTGCGTGCGCCCAGTTCCATCGCCATATCCACCAGCAGGTCCAACAGTTCCTTGTTGTCGCGGTTCCTTGCAGCGACGTAATGGGGTTTGAGCTCATCGACAATTATTTCCTTGAGATGTCCCTCCCGGACTTTTGCAATCTGTCGTTCACGCATATCCCGACGCTCAGGCGGGTCCGCCAGATGGTTGGTATCAAGAAGAGCCAATCTCTTGACGCGCTCCGGTGCCAGGGCTGCCATCGCCATGGCAACGATACCACCCATGGATAAACCAAGAATGCTGAACTCTCTCTCCGGAACAGATTGGAGGATAGTTTCGGCGAGGCCATCGAGGGTATCGCTACCCCAGAGATTGCCTATGACAAGCTGATATGCCGAGCCGAATTCCTCAATTTGCGGCGTGAAAAGCCTTTCGTCGCACATCATTCCGGGAAGCAACAGAAGCGTCTCCCGCGTGTCGTCGGCAGCTGTATCACCTCGAAGCAATCTCAGCCCCCTTTACCAGGGAGGTGAGTTTTGCAAATGCAATTTCAGACTGAACTGCGCCAAATCCGGCAAATGTGCCAAATCCGCAATCGGTTCCGGCCATGACCCTGTCGGCCCCGACGATATCTACAAAGCGGCGAATGCGCTGGGAGACGAGTTCCGGATGTTCGACAAAATTGGTCGTCGTATCCACACATCCCGGTACGAGAATCTTATTGTCGGGTATTTCGGATCTGCGATTTTGGAACACGGTCCACTCATGGGCATGGCGCGGATTTGAAGTTTCAAAAAGGACGTATCGTGATTTCGTTTTCATGAGAGCGGGAAAAACCTTG
>JANQOC010000112.1 GCA_028279265.1 Hyphomicrobiales bacterium | reverse complement strand
ATCGATTTCACCCTGTTTCACGCGATCGTTTCCATCCTCGGGTGCGTCGTCTTTATCGTTTTATGCTGGAAGATCTGGGGCGCACCACTGGCCATCGTTGGCATTGCCAGCCTTGTCTATTTGTTCACCGGTGAATACTGGCCCTGGATATTCGAGACATCACCCCTTAACTACGTTGATTTTCTCAATTCCTCGGAGGACATCTGGTTTAATCTGAATGACGGTGTGCTCGGCACGCTGATGGGCATTCTAATATTCACGGTTTTCCCGTTCATCCTCCTGGGCACAATGCTTGAGCGGACCGGGGGCGGCCGCTCAATGATCAAGTTTGCGGTCCATCTGACGAAGAACTTTCGCGGTGGGGCCGCGCACGCGGCGATACTTGCTTCGGGCCTTTTCGGCACCATGTCCGGTGGCGCCGTCACAAATGTCGTCGCGACCGGGGTCATTACCATTCCCATGATCAAGCGCCGCGGCTTCAGTCCTGCATTTGCCGGGGGTGTAGAGGCGACCGCTTCCAGTGCAGGTCAGATCATGCCTCCCATAATGGGCGCGGCGGCACTCGTGATGTCTGATCTGACGGGCATCAGTTACCTGACAATAATTATTGCCGCATTGATCCCGGCGCTTGCCTACTACAGCAGCCTTTTTACAAGTGTTCTTTTTGAAGCCCGCAGGCTCAATGTTGAAGAATCAATCGAAGATCTGGAATCCGATGATTTTAAGATCGAGGTTCAGGACTATGTCAATCTCATCATGGTCGTGGCACCGATATTCATAGTCGTTTATTCGCTCATCATCGGCCTATCCCCGGCCGGTGCGGGAATGTCAGCCTTGTTTGCACTTATACCCCTTAGCTTTTTCAATCCTATCATTCGAAACGATCCCCTTGCAATTTTGCATGCTCTGGCGCGTGGCGGAATCAACTTTGCACAACTCCTGATGGCCATTGGCGTTGTCGGCATAATTGTTGGCGTTCTCGGAGCAACGGGTCTTCCTCAGGATTTCGCATTGCTCCTGAGCAAAACAGCGGGCGGCACCGGATTGTTTGTCACTTTGTTTGTTGCCGCCGTGGCAGCGCTCATGCTGGGTATGGGGATGCCGACCTTACCGGCCTATTTGACGATTGTCCTGATACTTGGTCCGGCCATGCAAACCCTGGGACTGTCTGTCCTGGCTGCGCATCTGTTTGTTTTCTACTACGGGGTCGCCTCTTCGATTACACCACCCGTCGCCGTCGCAGCTTATGCCGCCGCTTCCATAGCCGGAGGAGCACCATTTAAAACAGCCCTTATGGCCATGCGTATCGGGCTCGCCAAATTCGCCGTCCCGTTTATTTTTGCTTTCTACCCCGTTTTGTTAATCGTTCCTGAAGCGTTCAATTCAGGAGCATCCTTCACCTGGCTGGACTTTTTTTCAGCACTTTTCAGACTGGTTTTATTTATCTATCTGATTTCAAGCACGGTCATTGCATTCGATCGTCGTCGCCTGCCGATCTGGGAACTGGCCACAAGAATTATACTGGCTGTGGGTGTTATGAGCCTCAGCCCTCTGATCCATTGGGCCGCCGTTCTGGTTACTCTGGCTTATGTCATTTGGCACAACATGGCCTTCGGAAGGACAGAAGAAGTGACTGCCTAAGGCGGTGCGCAGCAATAATAAGTCAGAGAAAAGGAGAGATAGATTTATGGAGCCGGTTCCTGACAAGGATGGTGACAAGGAGACTTTCGGAAACGTAACTGTGACACATCGGTTCCGCACCATTGACGGACCTGAGGGTCCGGTGATGTGGCACTTCGTGGAAGCCGGTCCGGAAGCTGCGGAAATCATTGTGTTTGTTCATGGCAACGGTGAATCTTGGTATGGCTGGCATCCTCAGATCGAGCGATGTTGAAATGATTATCGAATAATAATTTTTTCGATGAAAAAGCGCTGGAACTGTCTATTTCAGGTTTCCTTCATGCTCCGAACGAAAAGTGAGGGCCTGTCCGTCAATAGGGCCCGTTCAGGTTGCCGTGGCCCTTTGATCATCGTTAAGTTGTTCAGGAATGTCATCAAAGCTTGCATAGTTGAAATGATAGAGCTGGGAATAAAGCCCCTTCTGGGCAATGAGCGCCTCATGGTTTCCTTCTTCAATCAGCCGACCCTGGCGCAGCACGACAATGCGGTCGGCATTTCGAATCGTGGCCAGCCGATGGGCAATCACAAGGCCGGTCCGGCCTTCCAGCAAACGCGATAGAGCTTCTTGGATTTGCATTTCCGTATAACTGTCGATATTTGCGGTCGCTTCGTCGAGAACCAGGATTTTCGCGTCCGCGACCAGGGCACGGGCGAAACTGAGAAGCTGACGCTGACCGAGGCTGAGATTGCCGCCTCTCTCTTCCAGTATGGTGTCATAACCCTGGGGGAGTTCCGTGATGAACTTATGGGCGCCCACCGCCTCTGAGGCCTCGGTCACCGCTTCATCGGAAGCCCAATGAGAAGAATAGCGGATATTGTCCATGACCGAGCCGGTAAACAGGTAGGGTTCCTGCAGCACCATCGCAATATGTCGGCCGAGGCTGTCCTGGGTCAGCGTGCGCACATCATGGCCGCCAACAAGAATGGCGCCTTCTTGCACATCGTAGAACCGGTGGGTCAGCGACATGCAGCTCGATTTGCCTGAACCGGTGGGACCAACCAGCGCCACGATCTCACCCGACTCGACACGGAAGTTAACGTTCTTCAATACCGGATGCTCTGCATCATAGCCGAAGGTCACGTTGCGGAATTCAATGGATCCGCTGTCGTCGGGCCCCAGTGCCCGGGCGTCGGGTGCGTGCTCGACGCCGATTTCAACATCCAGGACCTCGGTCAAGCGGTGGCCCGAGGCCATCGCCCTCTGCATAACCGAATATTGCATCGTCAATGAGCGAATGGGATCGAAGAACCTCTGGATATAAAACAGGAAGGCAACCATCACCCCTAGTTCCGTACGGCCCGATGCAACCATCATTCCACCGGCGACCACGACGACGGCCATGGCGGCACCTGTCAGGCTATCGACGATGGGAACCATGATTTGTGCCAGTCGCGACGCCCGCAATTGCGCCTGATATGTATTGTCCACCAGCTCCGAATAGAGATCGGCGTTGAGAGATGCCCGGTCCATCGACTGCACGGCACGGACACCATGGATCGCTTCGGCGAGAGCACCGTTGGTGATCGAATTGGCCTCATGCGCGGCCATGAAGGCGGCGCGGGCGCGGGACAGCCACAGCACCCGGACACCGAAAAGCACAGGCAGAACCAGGAGAACCATCGCCGCGAGCTGCCAGTCCAGCCACAACATGACCACTATGATACCAAGCAGCAGCAGCATGTCGCCCACCGCCAGGACAGAGGTTTCAAGAAACTCCTGCATGGAATTCACGTCACCCTGCAGCCGGGACATTAATCGCCCCACCTCGGTCTTATCCATAAACGACAGCGAAACCCGCTGAAGATGCGCGAACATTCGCCGGCGAATATCGAACAGCACATTTTCGGCCATCCGGCCCGTTACGCCTTCCTGCAAACGCGAAGCGATAAAGTTGATGAAGATCACCAGACCAAACACCGCGACAATTCCGACGAGGACGCCCCCTTCGACGCCTCCTGGTGCCATGCCATTATCGATGGCAAAGCGGATCAGCAGCGGGATCGTCAGTTGTGAAAGGGTGAAAACGATGACCGCCGCGACCGAGAGGATGACCTGGCGCCGATAAGGGCGCACAAATACCCAGATCCGCTTGACGACACGCCCGTCGAATGCGCGCCCGAACATCTCTTCTTCGATCCGGTCCGAACCGACGGCAGCGCGCATTCTCGGCCGTTCACGGTCATCGGGATCACGAGGTTCACCGGCGGTATTCACGCTCATCTCCCGGCTCCTTCCTCGTCCTGCGCGTCAGTTTCAGGACGCATCTGCAGATCATGCAGCGCCTTG
This sequence comes from Hyphomicrobiales bacterium, assembly GCA_028279265.1. Lineage (GTDB taxonomy): Bacteria > Pseudomonadota > Alphaproteobacteria > Rhizobiales > CAYWUX01 > JANQOC01. The sequence continues at coordinate 2,482 of JANQOC010000112.1, read as the reverse complement.
TAGCGGCCTCCTAGGGCCATGAGCTGGGTATGGGACCCCATCTCGACGATCTTGCCATCTTCGATGAAAAGAATTCGGTCAGCATGGATCAGGCTTGCCAGCCGATGAGCCACGATCAGCGTGACACGATCGGCGGCATAATTTTTAAGCGCCTCGCGTATGCGTTTTTCCGTGCCCGCATCGATGGCGGCGGTCGAATCGTCAAAGATCAGAACCGCAGGCTCCATCATCAACGTTCTGGCTATGGAGAGGCGCTGTCTCTGCCCACCGGACAATGACACACCCCGCTCGCCTACGATGGTGGCATACTGGTTCGGCAGGCCCATGACATAATCGTGCAATTGCGCCGACTCGCTGACACCGCGAATCCGGCTGTCATCGGTGAACGGCTGGGCATAGGCAATATTGTTCTCCAGGCTGGTCGTGAAAAGAAAACTGTCCTGCTGCACCACGGCCACGGCCTGACGCAGGGAAGACAATGCGACATCGCGGATGTCCTGCCCGTCAATGGAAATGGCTCCCTCGGTCACGTCATAGAATCGCGGGATCAAATGCATCAGCGTGGTCTTTCCCGCGCCGGGAGGTCCGACGATACCGATGGTTTCTCCCCGCTTTGCCTCGAAACTGATGCCGCTTAACGCCGCCCTGCCATCGCCATAGGCGAATCCCACATTATCCAGGCGTAAAGTACCCTCGGAAACTTGCAGTTCCTTCGCTCCGGGCCGGTCCTGCACCTCGACTTCCATGTCGATCAACGCAAACAGGCGGGCGCCGCAGGTCGAAGCGCGGGCATAGCCGTTGACCATCATGCCCAACTGCCGAACGGGCATCTGGAGCATGGTCATAAATGTCAGAAAGGTTGCCAAAGTCCCCAGGGTTATTTCCCCGGCCGCCACTTGCCGGCCACCCACAAGCAGGACCAGCGCCATGGCCGCGAAAAAGGCCAGGGTCATCGCCGAAGTATTGTTCACCCGGACATTGGTGCGCTGGTGACTGAGAGTCAGCGCCGACTGGGAAGCCCGGTCGAATTTTGCCATTTCGTGTTCCGCGGCCGCGAAAGCCCGCACCACCCGGATGCCGGCAAGGTTCTCTTCCATGACCTGGCTCAACGCACTCAGGCGTTCCTGAAGGATCAGCCAGGTCTTTCGCAGCATCAGCCGCATCACGATGCTACGCCATGCCGCGAAGGGGACAAAGGATAGCGCCAGGACGCCAAGAACGAGATCTGTAGAGAAAAGCAACCATGCTCCAATCCCGATCAGGAGGGTCAGGAGAACGGTTCGTACAAGTGCCGTGGAAAAATACATGCGCACGCCTTCCAGATCGAGCATGCCGACCGTGATCAGATCCCCCGAATGAGTACGGTCGTGGAACGAGAAGGGTAAACGTAATATTTTGTCATAGATTGCATTGCGCAAATCGCGCGCCAGCGCATGTCCGACGGACTCTGCAGCGTAGTTCTGAACGAGTGTAAACAGGCCGCGCGCGATGCTGACAGCGAGCAGTGTCAGGGCGATCAGGATTAGTTCATTCCGGTTTTCGCTGGAGCCGGTCATTGTCTGGGCATGGTCAACGGCCTGGCCGAGTATCACCGGGATGGAGAGCTGCATCACCGCCGCCGCCACCGTCGCCACCAGTGCCAAACAGACACGAACGGGATACCGGAGCGTCATCCGCGTAATGCGTGTTACCGCCCCCAGGCCTTCGAGATGATCCACGCTGGCCGTGCGTCGGAACCTTCGGTCCGACGTGAGCTCGGGTTTTGCTAGTTTATCCTTCGACATTTTGATTTCTTCTGTTTCGAAGTGCTGCTGCCTGGATCGGATGGCGAAGAGCCGGAACGGGCGAGTCCCCAATTCTTTTGCGCGCCTGCCAAGTCTGGCGGACCTCCCTCAGAACAGCAACGAATATCACAATGGCGGTGGAGCTGAAACCGCTTACTTAATATATAATCATCCGGATATGGCCAATCCCCGGTAACATCTGATGCTTCAAGTTCCTCGGAAGGACTGACTGCTAACGATCCGACCGGTAGCGACCCAATGGAACGCTCGGCAATGGATCCGGACCGGAAATAGCGATTGGGCTCACCATCGGCTCATCAAACGCGAAAAGACCAGTAAAATTATGTTTTTTTAATACCCGGCTTTTGGCGGCCGCTTATTTTACACGCTACCTGGCAATGAGCCGCACCGGTAATTTATCCAACGCGTGTATGGCGTTGTTAGGTCGCCATACGGCCTCGCCGCAAAGCTCGATTTTTTCCACCTTGCGGGCCAGGGCGCGCATCATCGCCTGACCTTCGGCGCGGGCGATATTTTGTCCCACGCAAGAATGAATACCCACGCCCAGTGCGAGGTGCCCAATGGCCTTCCGGGATATATTGAATTGCTCTGCCTGTTCCCATTTATCGGGGTCCAGATTGGCAGCGCCTAGGACACAGAGTATTTTGGTTCCTTCCTCAATTTTGACACCGGCGACT
>JANQOC010000106.1 GCA_028279265.1 Hyphomicrobiales bacterium | reverse complement strand
GCGGGTTTTTGGCTTACTTGATTTTAATCTCGCGGGCTCCGGTCTGATCACAGGTCAGCGATTGTGCAACCAGTTGGACGATCATCTGTCCCATTGCCGTATCGAGGAATTTGAAAAAAAATTCGTGGCTGTAGCCACAGAGATCGGCACGGGACACGAGGTTTGGCTGAGCCGGGGCAAACTGGTTGAAGCCATGAATGCATCCTACGCTCTGCCCGGCATATTCAAACCGGTGAAGATCGGACAGCGCTGGCTCATCGATGGCGCTATTGTCAATCCAATCCCCGTATCCATTTGCCGGGCCATGGGCGCTCGGATCGTGATTGCCATCAATCTGCACAAGGATGTCTTCGGCAAGGGAAGTGTCATCTATGATCACGGTACCGAAGAAGAGATATTGCCACCTGTCGATGAGGAACAGCCGGAAAAAACCAACGGCCGCGCCGCTGTGCATCTCCTGCACCGTCAGTTTTTTGGCCGTGGAGAAAGTGCACCCGGAATTTCTTCCGTCATGCTAGAGGCCTTCAATATCACCCAGGACCGGATCGCCCGATCCCGTCTGATCGGGGATCCTCCGGACCTGCTCCTGAGCCCCTTGCTCAATGAAATTGGATTGTTCGAATTTCACCGAGCAGAATTATCCATCGAGGCCGGTTATCTCGCTGCCGACGCCATGATGGAAGATATTTCGCAGATCGTAGAATTGCAGGCAGCCTAAGCGCCATGAACACGGCAGTCCCGGCCAGGCTTGCGACTGCATTCAAACTTGCTATGAAATAAAATAGTTTCCAGGGCTTATGAATTAACCCGCCGAAATATACTGGCGCATGGCGTCAGCTTCCATCTCGGCTTCGGCAATTCGAAATTTCACAACATCCCCGATTGACACCAGCCCGACAAGATTATTGTCCTCTACCACCGGCATATGACGAAAGCGCCTGCTGGTCATTTGCGCCATGATTTCCTCAATCGTATCGGACTCCTGGCAACTGATAACATTGGTTGTCATACAGGTCTCGACAGGCCTATTGAGGACATCCTGTCCACTGGTCCCCAAATGACGGACAATGTCTCTTTCGGAAACGATACCGACAACGGCATCCTTATCGTCGGTGATAATAACTGATCCGATTTTCGCCTCGCTCAGACGCTGTGCAATCTCAAGAATGGTTTGCTTGCGCCCCGCCGTGACGACCTGCCGACCTTTTTCATTTAGAATTGCAGCAACATTCATTTGAAAATCTCCTTTCTTTTCAATCGATAAAAATATGTGGTTGACCGTCTCCTTTATTCACGGTTTGTTCCATATTATTTCAGCCGTTCTCTCGGCTGGTCCATACGACATAATGGAATTAGAAAATCCTCCGTGCAAGTCGTATAGTCCAATTCCGGGGTGAATTTGGCCAAATTGGCCGCAATCTGTTGATAAATTTGGTTGATTTTGAATTTCAGACAGGAATTTCCATGTTTAACGCCGCCTATCGGAGACGTCTTTCCCGCGATATCGACCGATGGAAAAGCGAGGGATGGGTCACCGAAACGGGCGCTCAAGCCATCCTGGATGATATTCCGCCGCCTTCAAACCTGACAAGACTGCCGGTCCTGCTGGGATTGCTGGGGGCCATTCTTCTTTGCTTCGCTGCAATGAGTTTTGTGGCCGCCAACTGGCAGGAAATCCCGAGAATATTGCGGCTTGTATTGTTGCTTGCAGCCCTTTGGGCCGCTTATGGCCTGGCCATCATTCTGCATACCCGACACCAGGGTGCATTTTCCGAAGCAGCCTTGGTGGCCGCCCTCGGTTTTTTTGGGGCCTGCATAATGCTCATCGCCCAGATGTACCATATCGACCGTTCACCGGCGAACGGCGTTCTCCTGTGGGCGGTGGGAAGTCTGGCGACAGCCTATCTCGCCCGGTCGTGGTCGAGCTGGGTGATCTACCTCGTCCTGATCGGGGTGTGGAGCATCAGTGTTGCGGTGTTAGGCTCACAAATCATCCAGTGGCAGTTTGTCCTGCTGTTTCTGGCGGCGGTTTATCTCGCATTCCAAATGCCCTCGCGTTTTAACGTGCATCTGCTCACACTTACCTTTCTTGTGGGACTGTTCACAAACAGCGTCGAAATTTTCGACCTGCTTGACTGGGATAACGTCAAGGGGCTGCTGGTTCTCCTGGAACTGTTTATCCTGCTCTTTGCCGGGATTGCCCTTCTGGGTCACCTGAATTCCGGTTTGAAATCAACGACAAACATCCTGCAATCCTATTCCCTGCTGATCTTGCTTGGCCTGTTGTTTATCCTGCAGTTCGCTCTGGAGGATAAGTTCGTGATATCTATGAACTGGATTGTCAGTATTGCCGGCATTCTGGTTGTTGCGATCATTGCCATTGGTATCGCTGTGCTCTGGAGGGAACTCCGGGTCTACGACGCATTGTTTCTCGGTGTTACCGGTGCCGGCGCTTTTTTGCTTTCCCTGATTGCAGCCGAAGGACTCTCCGATTTCGCGGA
>JANQOC010000153.1 GCA_028279265.1 Hyphomicrobiales bacterium | reverse complement strand
GCATTTTTTTCCGATAATGACCATCAACTCGGCTTCATAATCGAAGAAATGGGAACATTTCGGACGTACCAGGGGCTGAGTATGGCCAATGAGTGAACTTGCGGTTCTCATGAACAGGGCGGGATAGTCCGGGATTGGATTTCCGCCTTCCTTCGCATGGTCGGTAAAGTTCAGCCCCATGCACAAAATCTTTGGCGGTTTTGGAACGGGCGGCAGAAACTCGATATTATCGAGCGGGATACGCGCTTCTTCCAGATCCGCGTCTTCCACTTTTCGAAGCGCGCTGATTGCTGCTGCGCCCTGGGAAATTATTTCGAGCAAAGAACCGGGTAAATTCGCATCGGCCTTCGCCAAATCGATAATATAGTCGTCTTTTAATAGTCCGACTGAATTTCCAGAATTACTCCGGTAGGAGACCAGACGCATTCACAATTCCTAAATTTCGAATCCAAACACTCTTAGAGGTCATAAAGAATGAAAATTAGCAGAGTTTCAAGTTAATTTTATCGATTTTATCGGTAATTTAGATATATTCTCGATTAATATGAATAAATTTTTCACCAACTGAAAAAATCAATGACTTTTTGGTCAGCGACAGACAGGAGCAGGAGGCGACTATGGGCAAGTGGATTGATTATGTGAATGGCGCAAAATCCAAAGGAGTTATGGCAAAAACACTTTTTATGGTGCGTATGCGTCCTGTTGTTCCCCTGGAGGAACTTGCCGACACGGTTCCCGATCATCTCGCCTATCAGAAACAGCTTGAGGAAGAAGGCATCTTGTTCGCCGCCGGTCCCCTCGGAGACGATACGGGGGTGGAGTATTCCGGTGAAGGATTAATGATCTACAATGTGGAATCGATTGAAAAAGCCAAAGAAGTGGCGGGACAGGATCCCATGTGTCTGGCAGGAAAGAAAACTCCGGAAATCCGACCCTGGCTTTTAAACGAAGGCCGCATGACATTCGATATCCGCCTGTCCCTCAAGAGTTCCGATCTGCCCTAATTCGTGTTTCGAACCTGATCCGCAGACCCGGGCCCGGGTCGCGCAGAGATTGCGGTCTATTACAATATCGGCATGGCGCCGGGTAGTTAGCATCTTGTACCAAGCGCTCGGGTCCCCGAGCGCTCTTCTCATTTCCTGTTTTGAGGTGCGAGTGCTTTCAATGAAACTCAATTTCATAATGTGCACCTGGAAATCATTGTCCATTGTCCGGGACGGCGATATGCTGCGACTCTGAAACAGTTGGCAGTCGGCAATTGCCGTAAAAATTTAGAGAGAACGAGATGACGACCAAGAAAATCAATCGGGACGATATGAGTGCGGCCGCGGAAAAATACAAGAACTGGGGCAAATGGGGTGAAGATGATGAAATCGGCACGCTGAACTACACCGATCCGAATGACATTGTTGCCGCCGCCCAGCTGGTCAGAAAAGGCAAAGTGATCTCTCTCGCTCTCAATTACGATGAGAACGGCCCCCAGGGGGCCAAATCGACTTACCCTTCCATGGGACGGATCAATCCGCTGCATACAATGCTTCGCACCGGAACCGATGCCTATTCCGGCGTCCTTGATAAGAGAGGCATTCGCGCCGCCGACGACATGGTTGTGATCCCGTTGCAGTGCGGCACCCAGTGGGACGGGCTCGGGCATGTATTTTACGAAGACTATATGTGGAATGGTTATGATTGCCGGGAAGTGACATCCGCGGGTGCCCAGAAATGCGGCATTGAAAAAACCAAGAATAAAATGGTCGGCCGTGGTGTCCTCCTTGATATCCCGCGTTCGAAGGGGCTGGACGTTCTTGAAGACGGTTATGGCATTACCAATCAGGATCTTGATGACGCGGCCAAATTTCATGGCCTCGAAGTCAAACGGGGGGATTTCGTCATTGTCCGCACCGGGCAGATGGAAGCGAAGCTGAAAGCCGGAAGTTGGGACGGCTACCCCGGCGGAGATGCACCGGGATTTTCTTTTGAGACCCTGGAATGGATTCAAAACAGGGAAATTGCGGCTATAGCCAGCGATACCTGGGGGTGTGAAGTGCGGCCTAACGAGTCGGAACAGGGTATCAACCAGCCCTGGCATTGGATTACAATTCCCATCATGGGCCTGACCATGGGCGAAATTTTTTATCTCGGCGATCTGGCCGATGATTGTGCGGAAGATGGTGTTTACGAATTCATGTTCGCAGCGCCGGCTTTGCCGATAACCGGCGCGGTCGGATCCCCCACCAATCCGTTGGCGATCAAATAGGATACGCGAAAACGCACAATTTTGAGATATCCCGCTCACTTCGGGGAGCAGGTAAAGGAGTCGAGATATGAACACTTCCACAGGCGCCCGCGTCTTGGCCGGCCTGCTCGAAGCTTATGGTGTCACCCATATATTCAAGGTTCCCGCGGTGCTTCGGCGCACCATGGTCGAACTCGAAGAGCACACGGACATCAAGCGGCTGCACGTGCATTCCGAAAAATCGGCGGCCTATATGGCGGATGGCTACGCCCGGGCAACGGGCCGGCCGGGTATCTGCATGGCCCAGGTCATCGGCGCGCTCAATATCGCAGCCGGATTGCGGGATGCCTATCTGGCCCATTCACCGGTGATCGCCTTCACCGGCGGGCGGGACCCCAGTTCCAAGTTCCGCAAGGTTTACCAGGAAGTGGATGATGTCCCGGCATTCGAACCGGTAACCAAATTCAACGCCACCGTCGACTCGGCGGAGCGGTTTCCAGATATGGTGAGACAGGCCTTTCGCGTCGCAACCTCCGGCTGCCCCGGCCCGGTGCATTTGCAGTTTCGTGGCAATGAAGGACAGGTGGATCTGGAACCGTGCCTGTTTGACGTCATGGCCGAGGATACATTCAAATCCGTTCCCGCCTTTCGTCCGGGCCCGGACATGGCGGCTGTCAGGCAGGCCATCACCCTGCTTCAGGAAGCAAAAAAACCGGTGATTGTTGCCGGTGGCGGCGTCCGCGCTTCCGCGGCCGGGGATGAACTCGTCGCCCTTGCGGAAAATCTGGCCATTCCGGTTGTCACATCGCTGAACGGCAAGGACACAATTCCCGGGACCCATCCCCTGTCCATGGGTGTCGTCGGCACTTATTCGAGAGAGGCCGCCAATCAAATCGTACTGGAATCCGATCTGGTTTGCTTCATCGGAACCGAAACCGGGGGAATGACCACGCATTTCTGGCAAATCCCAGTGATAGGTGTCGACGCCATTCAAATCGATATCGAACCGGAAAATCTTGGCCGCAATTACCCCTTGAAGGTGGCCATCCAGGGAGATGCAAAAACCACCCTGCAACTGATGCTTGACCATCTTAACGCGCCTGACACGGATACGGCCGGCAGGCATGAGGACTGGACAGGACGGGCGACCGAAATCAGGCAGCAGTGGCATGACAAATTTAAGGTCCTTATGAATTCCGATGCCTTGCCCATGCGGCCGGAACGGCTTTGCCACGAGCTAACCGACAATCTTCCGGAAGATGCGTTTGTCGTCGTTGACACCGGTCATGCGGGAATGTGGATGGGCGGGATGTTCGATTTGCGCAGCAGCACCCAGAACTATGTGCGCAGTGCCGGTCATCTGGGATGGGCTTTTCCGGCGAGCCTGGGTGTAAAATGCGGACTCCCGGACCGTCCCGTCATATGTTTTACCGGTGATGCCGGATTCTGGTATCACATCGGTGAAATCGAAACAGCGGTGAGGTGGAACATCAACGCCGTGATCCTTGTAAACAACAATTCGTCAGGCAATCAATCCAAACGCGGTTTTGATCGCGCCTATGGCGGCGAGCAAACCAGGCAGGCACGAGAACTCTGGACGTTCACCCAGGTAAACTTTGCCCGCATCGCCGAGGAAATGGGAGCCGTCGGGTTGAGAGTTGAAAATCCGGCTGACCTGGCCGGGGCTTTACACAAGGCATTTTCCTTGAATAAACCGGTTGTGGTTGATGTGGTCACGGATATTGATGCGCTCGCTCCGATTGTTGAACTTTAGTATCCGGCCAAGGACATTAAGTCGTACCCGGATATGAACCCACCAGCCCCAAGCAGCCAGGGATCTCAGTCGATCAGCACCCTGCTGATGTTTTTGCT
>JANQOC010000029.1 GCA_028279265.1 Hyphomicrobiales bacterium | reverse complement strand
GATTTGAAATTTCCGGGGAAGCTGATGCCGCAGAAACTATCGCCCGCTCCCTGATTGGCCGTGATGATGTGACACCTGTCGGTCTTGGGGCACGGGATAGTTTGCGCCTTGAAGCGGGCCTCTGTCTCTACGGTCATGATATTGACGAGGATACGTCACCCGTGGAAGCTGACCTTGCCTGGATCATCGGCAAACGCCGGCGGCAGGAGAAGGACTTCCTGGGTGCTGATCGAATTCTCAATGAACTTGAAAGCGGGCCGCAACGAAAACGTGTCGGTATCGTTCTTGAAGGCCGGTCCATTGCCCGGGAAGGTGCGGAACTCCTGTCTTCCGATGGCCAGCAGGAAATCGGAAAAGTTACCAGCGGCGGTTATTCCCCTTCGACAGAACAGTCCATTGCCATGGGCTATGTCGAAAGCGGCCATGCCGACTCCCAGGAAAATATCCAGGTAAAGGTGCGCAACCGCATCATCAATGCCCGCATAATAGAACTTCCCTTTTTCCCCCATAGATTCTATAGAGCGCCTAAATAATTTGGTTCAAAACAGTGAGGATGCCCCATGGCTGAAAAATATTACGCAAAAGATCACGAATATATTCTGGTCGAAGGAGATACAGGGACGGTCGGAATTTCTAATTTCGCTCAGGATCAGCTCGGGGATGTCGTATTCGTCGAACTCCCGGAAGTCGGGAAAACTTTTTCCAAAGGTGAGGAAGCCTGCGTTGTCGAATCCGTAAAAGCGGCAAGTGAAGTCCTGGCCCCGGTCGATTGCGAAATCCTGGAAGTCAACAGCCAGCTTGAGGACAAGCCCGGGATGGTCAATGAGGATGCCGAAGGCGGGGCCTGGTTCATCAAAGTGAAAATCAACGACAAGTCTCAGCTTTCCGAGCTGATGAGCGGCGAAGACTATGACAAGTTCGTCGCCGACTCCTAGTCGTCACCTGTCATGAACACAAAGAAAAAACCGATCCCTAGGGATCGGTTTTTTAGTTTTCAGACGTATTGTTATTGTTTTGATCAGTTCAATTTCGATTGCAGCTCTTTGATTGTTTTGTCGATCATCTGGCCCGACGTGCTGTCGGTCAGATTGTCCGAGATTAGTTTATCAGCAGCAGCGATTGCCACATCCACGGCCGCCGCCCGGACTTCATCCATCGCCTGAGCTTCGGCGCGGCCAATTTTATCCTCGGCAATTCTTGTGCGGCGCTCAAGGGATTCTGCCAACGCCTTGCGTGTTTCGGTTGCGTAAGCCTCGGCTTCCTGTTTGGCAAGTGCGATGATTTCCTTGGCGCTTTCCTCGGCTTCTTTTTGCTTGCGCTGATAGTCGGCGAGAATGGCCTGGGCTTCTTCCCGCAATTTCCGGGCTTCTTCCAGTTCCTCACGGATCTTGTCGGCGCGTTTATCCAGAGCCTCACCCGCTTTCTGGGGCACCTTGTAGTACATCAACAGGCCGATAAAGCCGAAAAAGGAAATCGCAACCCAGAAGGATGGATCTTGTAACATGGTTCAGCTCCTAATTCCCCTGGGCTTCCTGTGCAACGATTTTATCGATCTCCGACTTGTCGACTTGCTTGCCGATAAGGGCCTCGACAATGGAACCGGCGGTTTCACCGGCAATCGCATTTATTTCGGACAGGGCGCTTTCCTTTGATGCCTTGATACGGTTTTCGGCTTCCGCCATCTTTTCCGATATCTTCTGTTCTACCGCTTGGCGTTCGGCATCGATCTCACCATGAAGTTTGTCACGGTTCTCCTGGGCAATGGCATGGGCTTTCGCTCGCGCCTCGGCCATCGATTGTTCGTAAGCGGCGAGGGCATTCTCGGTCTCTTTTTTTAACTTTTCCGCCTCATCGAGATCACGGCTTATGCGGTCCTGGCGTTGCTCAATGACATTGGCTATGCGTGGGATCGCCACACGGGACATGAACAGGTAGAGACCGATGAAAGTGATCGCCAGCCAGATAAGTTGCGGGGCAAAGTCGGTAAGTACGAGTTGCGGCATAGCGCGCTCCGTTAGTGTCGGAACCGGGAGAAGGGGTGGGGACCTGACAAATCGTCCTCACCTTCTCTCCAAAGGAGGTAAGATACCCAGCAAAGTGCCGATCTAAAATACGAACAGGATGATCAGGGCAACAACGAGTCCGAAAAGACCGGTGGCCTCAGCCAGCGCAAAGCCGAGCAGAAGGTTTGCAAATTGTCCGGGTGCCGCGGATGGATTGCGCAGGGCGCCGGAAAGGTAGTTGCCGAAAATTGTACCAATACCGATACCTGCGCCCACGAGGGCAATTGATGCGAGGCCGGCTCCGATGAGTTTTGCTGCTGCTGGATCCATTTTTACTCTCCTTGAGATTAAGATTGAATGTTGGATATTCCGTTTCTAGTGATGCATGTGAAGGGCATCGTTCAAATAGATGCATGTAAGAATTGCGAAGACGTAGGCCTGAAGAAAGGCGACGAGAAATTCAAGACCGGTAAACGGTATCATGAACAGGAGCGGCGCCCAGCCACCGAGTGCGCCGAGCGCAACGACAAAGGCGCCGAAAACCTTGAGCATCGTATGCCCGGCCATCATGTTCGCGAAGAGTCGGACGGATAGACTGATGGGGCGGGTAAGATAGGAAATTATTTCGATGACAACCAGCAGGGGCAGCAGCGGAGCCGGCACGCCTGAGGGAACAAAAAACTTCACAAACCCGATCCCGTGCTTGACGAAACCGATAATGGTAACGCCGATAAATACCACTGCAGCAAGGGCGAAGGTTACGATGATGTGGCTTGTGACCGTAAATGAATAGGGAACCATGCCGATCATGTTGCAGCCGAGAACAAACATGAACAGCGTGAAGACGAACGGGAAAAATTTCATGCCCGCCGTGCCCACATTGTCGCGGATCATGTTGGCCACGAACTCATACATGATTTCCGCCACGGACTGCATGCGTCCGGGAACCAGGGACCGGCTTTTCACGCTCAGGAAAAGAAATAGGCCGACAATAACGACCACGAGCACCATAAACAGGGAGGCATTGGTGAACGATGCATCTATGTCGAATATTTCCAGAGGTACGAGACGCTTAATCTCAAACTGATGCATCGGATCCGGTAATCCGCTGCCACCATGTCCATCACCTGCTGCCGACGCCATCGCCGTCTCCTTAGTTCTGCCCGTTGCCGCGGCGATCCCCGTTTGTCGGGTCGTCCGCCGCTGATGTCTCTGCAGCGCCAGATGTCATCGTCGCCTGCATTTGCTTAGCGGTGCGTATCACGTTCACCAGCCCTGCGACCAGCCCTAACATGACAAAAACCAACAAAAAAATCGGAGAAGTTGCAAGCCACTTGTCAATCCACCAACCGACAAATCCCCCGAAACAAACACCGACGACGAGTTCCGTCGCCAGTCTGAAAGCGTATCCAAGTGCACTACCGCGCTGCGACTCCGAAGTCCGGTTTGTTGTCGCATCGCGTACTTCGTCGATATTTCGGTCCAGTTCTGACAGGCGTTTCTTGAACCGAGCCCGATCGCTGGGACTCAAACCTGCCGATTTATCGGCATTTCCGTCCACCGGATCGGCCATTCGAACCTCGCTTCGAGCTTCACCTGGAGAATCTCAAGAACCTCGCCCGGAACATGCTGACCGAGGCCTTGAATTGTGACCTGAAAACCACTTCAGACGCGGGCACAATAGGCGCGGCGCATGGGTGTGTCAAGAATATGTCACGCTTCTTTAGGAGATTGTTTTTATTGAATAAATTGAAGGTGTTAGCATGTGCGGCAATAGGTCCTACAGTCCTTTTGACCGAACTTGCAAATCGGGGCTAATTTTTAGCGGATTATCTTCTCCCGATCAGCCGGTTTGCTGGAATTCCTGGGCTTCAGCAAGATCAACCGAAACGAGCTGGCTCACGCCTTTTTCGGACATGGTCACACCGAACAGCCGGTTCATGCGCGACATGGTCAGGGGATGGTGGGTAATGATCAGGAAACGGGTGTCCGTCTGATCAACAATGCTTTCCAGAAGCTGGCAGAAACGCTCGACATTGGCGTCATCCAGGGGGGCGTCAACCTCATCCAGCACACAGATCGGTGCGGGATTGGTAAGGAACACGGCAAATATGAGGGAAAGCGCCGTCAGGGCCTTCTCGCCACCGGACAGTAAGGTCAGGACCTGGAATTTCTTGCCCGGAGGTCGAACAAAGATCTCAAGCCCGGCTTCCAGCGGATCATCGGCCTCTATAAGACGAAGTTCCGCCTCGCCGCCGGTGAACAGTTTTTTGAAGAGGGGCTGGAAGGGTTCCTGGACATTATCGAAGGCCGCGAGA
>JANQOC010000148.1 GCA_028279265.1 Hyphomicrobiales bacterium | reverse complement strand
ACATCGTTTTTGAGAATGTCAGTTTTGCCTACGACGAAGATAATCCGGTCCTTAAAAATCTGAGCCTGAAGGTGCCCGCCGGCAAGACGGTGGCCCTGGTCGGCCCCTCGGGTGCCGGCAAGAGTACCGTATTAAATCTTACCCTGCGTTTTTTCGAACCGGCTTCCGGTCGGGTTTTTATCGATGACCAGGATATAAGCAGCGTGCGTTTCGATAGTCTGCGGGAAGCCATTGCACTCGTTACCCAGGACCCCGTTCTCTTTGACGACTCGATCAGGGCGAACATCTCTTACGGCAATCCTGACGCCTCGGATGAAGAAATTGAAGCCGCCACAAAAGCGGCCGCGGCCCACGACTTTATTATGTCACTGCCCAAGGGCTATGACACATCGGTCCAGGAAGCCGGCAATGCCCTTTCCGGGGGCGAGCGTCAAAGGATAGCAATAGCGCGCGCGCTTCTGAAGGATTCGCCCATACTTTTGCTGGACGAACCGACGAGTTCCCTGGACAGCCAGTCGGAAACAAAGGTTCAGGAAGCCCTGTCGCGTCTCATGGAAGGCCGAACGGTGCTCATGATCGCCCACCGGCTGGCTACGGTCCGGCATGCGGATATTATTTATGTCATGCAAAATGGTGAGATCATCGAGTCCGGAAAACATGATGAACTCGTCGCAATGGACGGGCTCTATGCGGATCTTTATAGGATCCAGGCCCTGAGCCAGGGGGCAAACTGACTGTGAGCTTCAGACCCGGTATCTAGAAATCACATCGGCTAAGCAGTTCCAATTTACCACCGCTTCGCATCTACCCGAACTGGTTCAGCGGCTGGTCGTCCAGGGCTTTCTCCGCGGAACGAATAATCGAGGCCGTATCCAGACCATTGTGACGATAGAGTTCTGAAACCGAACCTGTTTGTCCGAAGTGTTCGACACCCAGCGGAATCGTACGATGCCCGGCGACGGCGCCAAGCCAGGAAAGCGTGGCCGGATGACCGTCAATAACCGTCAATATGCTGCAATGGCTCGGCAATTGCCCCAAAAGTTGTTCGATGTGGCTGCCGGCTTGCTTATTACCGCGGCTTCGATCTCTTTGCGCCGCGGTCCACCCCGCATTCAGACGGTCGGCCGAAGTCACGGCCAGCACGCCGAGATCGCGGCGAACCTGTCCGAGCTCGCCCGCCGCCATCAGAACTTCAGGCGCGACGGCTCCCTGATAGGCGATCACAAGCTCACAATTCGGTCCGGGTTCGCGCCACCAGTAAGCACCATCGATCGTCCCCTGCTTGAATGCGTCACCGGCGCGTGCGCCCGGCTGATCAAGAGGGCGCGTACTGAGGCGCAAATAAACCGATCCACCGGTTTCATCGCGCAACCAGGTCCGCTCATCCGGATCATTACTGCCGTCGCGCTGAAGATAATCAAAGGCCCAACCCAGGATCACCTCCAATTCATCGGCGAAAGCAGGCTCGAATGCGGCCAGGCCATCCTGAGACATACCAATGAGAGGTGTTCCGATGGACTGATGTGCCCCGCCTTCCGGCGCCAGTGTAATTCCCGATGGCGTACCGGCAATTATAAACCGGGCATCCTGATAGCAGGCATAGTTCAGGGCATCCAGACCCCGGGCAATGAACGGATCGTAGACGGTTCCGATGGGAATGACACGTTTGCCAAAAAGAGAGTGGGAAAGACCGGCGGCACTTAGGAGCAGAAACAGGTTCATTTCGGCAATACCGAGTTCAATGTGCTGTCCTTCGGGCGCAAATACCCATTTCTGTGCCGAAATGATTTTTTCCACTTGGAAAGTGTCAGCAACTTCCTGCCGGCTGAATAGTTTGCGTCGGTTGACCCAGGCACCAAGATTGGTGGAAACCGTGACATCGGGAGATGTGGTCAGCAGCCGCTGAACAAATTCACCGTCCTGTTTGGCGAGATTATCGAGAATCTTTCCGAATCCGGCCTGGGTTGAAATCCGTTTATCGGACAACGGTTCGATATGGGGACCGGTGACGATTGCATCGTGGTGGCGCCGGCGGCCTTTTCTGAAGAACGGTACTGTCTCCAGGAAAGAGGCAAGGGCATCGGCATCCTCCACTCCGGCAAATTTGTCCCATTCCCGTCCCTCGGGCACGCCCATATGGCTCTGCCAGGATTGCATCTGAGAGGGATTCATGAGTCCTGCATGGTTGTCCTTATGACCCGCCAGGGGTGTCCCCCAGCCTTTTATCGTGTAAGCCAGAAAACAGGTGGGTTTGTCGTCTCTGACGTCAGCAAAGGCGCGTGAAAGCGTCTGCACGCAATTGCCGCCGAGATTCTCCATCAAGGCCGCAAGCTGTTCATCGGATCGGCTCTCGATCAGGTCGGAAACCGCTCCCTGGTCACCAATGTCGTCCAGCAGTCGCCGGCGCCATCCAGCCCCTCCCTGAAAAGTCAGGGCCGAGTAGAGTTGATTGGGGCACCGGTCGATCCAGTCTTTGAGCGCATCACCCCCCGGTTCCGTAAAAGCGTTCATCTGAAGCTGACCGTACTTTAGTGTGACAACATTCCAGCCAAACACGCGGAAGATATTTTCAATGCGTTCCCATAAGCCTTCGTGGACCACGCCATCCAGGGACTGCCGGTTATAATCGATGATCCACCAGCAATTGCGGAGATCATGCTTCCAGCCTTCCTGCAGGGTCTCATAGATATTGCCTTCATCCAGCTCGGCGTCACCGACAAGGGCAATCATTCGGCCCAGTTCCAGGTCACGCCCCCAGGACTTGGCCTTGATAAAATCCTGGACCATGGATGCGAAGGCCGTTATCCCAACACCGAGTCCAACGGAACCCGTTGAAAAGTCCACGTCGTCGGGATCTTTCGTTCGCGATGGATAAGACTGGACTCCCCCATACCCCCTGAAATTCTTGATGGCCTCTAAATCGAGATTGCCCATGAGATAGTGCATGGCATGGAATACAGGCGAGGCATGGGGTTTGACGGCAACGCGATCCTCCGGCTTCAAGACCGAAAAATAAAGGGCTGTCATTATCGAAACCATGGAAGCCGAAGAAGCTTGGTGACCGCCAACCTTTACGCCGTCATTTGTTTCGCGCAAATGATTGGCATTGTGGATCATCCAGTGCGACAACCAGAGCAAACGTTTTTCTATGATTTTTAAAATATCAGAATTCGACTGCATCATATGCCAGGCCTGGGTTGTGGAGATTGATCAGGATTATCGCTAGGCGGTAATCGGCAGGAATTCAATCTATAATTTTTCAATTTCCCGGAAGCGAGGGGCAAAGCCGCCTCCCGATAATTTTTATGGCGCTCAATGTGGCAGTATTTTCCCATGCAAACTCTGGTGACCTAAAGCATTTTTTTCATCCTGGTCCGTTCCAGATGAATTCCCGAACGTTCAACTCTTTGTTTTTCAATAGCGGTAAAGCCGACACTTTTGAATGCGGGCTCGGCGACCAAACTGGCATTTGTCCAAAGCATCGGCATTTGCGCCTCAATCGCAAAACTCTCCAGCTCTTGATAGATTTCTCTGAACAGGCCCTGCCCCTGAGAATCTGGATGAATGAACGCGTAGTCGATCAACCCGTCATCTGTAAGGCTCATAAAGCCGACAACATTATTGTTGCGCCATCCGGGGAATACGGTTTGACGTCTGAGAATACCCAACCAGCCTTCAGGACACGGAAGCGCACTTATCCAGGCGGCCCTTTGCGCCTCGGAATAATGTTCCCTAATATCACCAATTGCACTGACGGCAATTTCTCTCAGTTTTTCCAGGTCTCGATCAGGCATTGATCCTCATTTGAACAGTTGCCGGGGTCTATGTGAATAAGAATTTCACATGAGCAAGGGTTCCCATGTGAGAAAAAACTAAAAGATCATTCGCACCTTCTCAACCACCCCCGATTAAGCGGTGTTGGCAAAATCGGGCCCTTAAGCTCACATTAGTTCAGTTTCCTCCAGAAATTCGAAAGCCCGGGAACAAATAATCTCTGGATCGCCCCTTGACGATAAGTAAATAAGTGCATATACACTTATTGTAAACGAAAAACTGACAAATGAAACT
Organism: Hyphomicrobiales bacterium; assembly: GCA_028279265.1. Taxonomy (GTDB): domain Bacteria; phylum Pseudomonadota; class Alphaproteobacteria; order Rhizobiales; family CAYWUX01; genus JANQOC01. Next base: position 799 of record JANQOC010000148.1, on the reverse strand, counting down.
TTCACCATGGATGTCACGAATTTTGAAAACTGCACGTGTTTCAATCTGCGCAAAGCGGCTCGTGCCGTAACGCAGGTTTATGACGAAGCGCTGAAGCCAACCGGACTGCGGGCGACGCAGCTGTCGCTCCTGGCGATGATCAACGGTATCGGGCCTATTACGATTAGCGAGCTGTCAAAGCAGATGGTTATGGACCGAACAACTCTCACACGTAATCTCAAACCGCTGATTACTCAGAACTACGTGACGATGACCATAGGCGAGGACAGGCGACAGAGATCTGTTGAGCTGACACCGAAGGGACGAAACTGTCTGGAGAAGGCAACGACCCTGTGGGAAATTATTCAAAGGGATATTTCCGACAGTCTGGGATCGAAAAAGTGGAATGAACTCATGAAGAGTCTCGACGCCGCCATCGATACGGCAAAGGGACATATGTGAATTTTTTTACTTAATTATGTGCATATACACTTAATCAGAGAAAGGAAAGAAAATGTTTGAGTATTCTCAATTGCCAATCAACTTGAGAGGTCGCGTCCTGGGCATGGTGTTTTTCTCAATCGCCCTTGCCGTAGCCAGTTTGTGGCCCATCCAACCATCGCACTCCACCGAAGAGGTGCGGTCATCGAATAAACCGCAAATCGGTAATTTTGTGCCTCCAGACGGCTGGCAACCGCCGCCGCTCCATCCCCGTAACGTTGAGCTGCAGACAAAAAAAATCGGCCCCGGCGTCTATGCGCTCCTGTCCAACAAGCCTCCCGTGGACAATAGCGGATTTATCGTCGGTCGAGACAGTGTC
>JANQOC010000760.1 GCA_028279265.1 Hyphomicrobiales bacterium | reverse complement strand
TTTATCCACCCCACGCCGCTATACAGGTGCGATCGGAGGTATGGACAGATGAGCAATCATGGCAAGACGATCATGAAAGACCAAAAAGCACTATCAGCGGAAGAGGCTCAGTTTCTTCAGACACTTATGCAGAATCTGGATGATCCCTGCCTGCCCAAAGCGCTGCGGTCTGCGACCCTATTGCAGGTTCTCGCTCCCCTTGTGGCGCAAAGCGAGGAGCCCGCTGCAACCCGACAGACCCGTAAATAGATTTTTATCTGGCATTCGGAACGGATCTGAAAACAAACGCCAATACTTTTCCGTCCCCATCAGACAGGTGTCGCATTGACGAGAACCGCGGCCAGGAGACACGGTTCGTCCGTGCGGACGCTCCAGGAATGGTTGGTGCCTCTCTGGACCATAACGTCGCCCTGCTTCAGGCACACTTCACCCTCTTCGAGGATAGCCCATATTTCACCTTTGAGAACAATGAGATAGTCGACGGTCGCGGTTTTGTGCATCATCGGGTCGCCGGACTCTGAATCACTCGCATGGGCGGCGCCGATAGAGTCAAAGGCAGCGTGGGCATCGGCGCGATCGCGCCAGTGGGAATCCGGGGGGAACTCGACAACCCGAAAGATCGTTCCGTTCTGCGGGGGTTCAAGGACCACCGGGCGGTCCGTCGCATCGTTGTTGCCGGAGTTGCTGGCCGGTGCCTGATCTGTCTGCCAGACATCGGTAAGGGCAAGGCCCGGCATGGACTCCATTTCTTTGACGGCCGTTGCATACTCATCCATGATAAAAATGGATTTGCCGGAATCATCGTGTCCGGTAATCACGCGTCGTATTTTTTGCGGCACTTGAACTTCCTCCCTGTAATACAGTCACGCTATTTGTGGGCGTTCTATGGTTTGACGATCCGATTGCGCAGGATCCCAATTCCTTCGACTTCGAGTTCGACCACATCCCCCGGCGAAAGATATCGTTCCTGTTCCAGCCCGCACCCCGTGCCCACGGTCCCGGATCCGAAGAATTCTCCCGCATGCAGGGTCTCCCCGCGCGAGACATAGGAAATCAGATCTTCGAACGTCCAGTGGATCGTCGAGCTGGAATTGCGCGCCCATTCTTCGCCATTGATCCGGGCAATCATTGTCAGATCGTAGGGATCGATTTCGTCCGCCGTTGTGATGCACGGGCCAATAATGTTCCCGGTGTCGAAATCCTTGCTTTTCGCGGGTCCCAGAAGACCCGGCATTTCAACAGCCTGAGTGTCCCGGGCCGAGATGTCATTGAAGATCGAGTAGCCGAAGATATGCTCCCGCGCCTTTTCCTTGGGAATATCTTTTCCGGTCTTGCCGATGAAAAAGCCGAATTCCAGCTCGAAATCGAGAACATCGGCATAGGTAGGCCAGAGAACATCCGTTTCCGTACCGATGACCGAGAAGCGATTGGCCTTGTAGTAGATGGGGTGTTGATAGAAAACGTCGGGAACGCGAAACATCCCCTTTTTTTCAAATTCCTTAAGCGCAGCCTCGGGGTCCGGTGCGGCTTGAGCCCGGTTTTTCCGCAGCACATTGTAAGCCTGGACGAGATGTTCCTCGAAACAAAGACAATCGCGAATCTGCGGAGGACGCGGAACCGGTGCCAGCAACCGACAGTCGGACGCCGACCGGATCGCGGC
>JANQOC010000720.1 GCA_028279265.1 Hyphomicrobiales bacterium | reverse complement strand
GCCGCGCCTTGAAAAAATGCCTCATACATACTCAAAGCGCCTCTCTAGATAAGCGACCAATTGGTCAGTGGATAAATGTCCACCGGAAATGGCGGGAGTTCGACCAGTAGAACGCGCCTGAATGTCACGAACATGAGCATCGGCATGACTATGCTCAGAGCAATGCCTATGAGATAATTACGATTGCCGAAGTAAGTCGACATGGCAAACACCATGATCGCACTGCCGACAACAAATCCGAGATTGACCATCAACGGTACGTAAACAGCCATCATCGCCAAAGTGACAAGCACATTGGTGACGGCTTCCTTATCCAGCTGCCGCAGGCCATTCTCCTGATCCAGTGAAAAGCTTGTGATCGCAAACCAGATGCCGAGAATGAGGAAGGCCGCGGCGATTATTTGCGGAAACAATTCCGCCGGCAAATCCGAATTTCCGCCGGAGATTTGAATCAGCGGTTTATCAATTTGGTAGGGTATGACGAGAAACAAGCCAATGGCGAGCGCGATGAACAGCAGTGCGGCAATAGTATTGAAATTAAACTGCCGCTTGGACACCAATGAAGGCCCGTCGGCATCTTTCAATTCATCAGCCACAATTCCTCCCGGTGATCAAATGAGCTTAACTTGTCGTTCCAGTCTCACAAGTCAGATCGCGGGCTTGGCGGATTCTCCGACTCGGCTGGTGCATTGTTTTTCTTATCAAAAGCACATCACTCATCTAATGGGAACATATAAATTAGAAAGCCTGTATTCCATTTTCGCATACGAACTTTTACCTGTTGTTCAACAGGGGTATTAGGACTTTTCTATTGGAGAAAACTGATGTCGGATGAGCAAAATTCTTGCGTTTTCGTGTTGAATTGATCAAATTTATCAGAATGATCCTGTCATCAATTCTATGCAGACCAACACAAGTGCATGATTGGTCGTGACGGCGTTTTCACAATGCGGTGACGACGTTAACTAATTGCACAAAAATGAACGAAAACCGGATCAATCAAACCGGGAGGAAAACAATATGGGCAAGCAAACGGAACGCCGCCGCGACAACCAGCAATGGATGCTGGACTGGATCGTGAAGACAACCGGACGGGTTCAGAATTTTGCCTACGACAATCGCGTCATTCCTCCGGAAGTCAAATCCTATGAGCAAATCCATCGCACCATCGACCGCCATGCCCGACATGTCGTGTCCATCGCCGAAGCCGCCGAAGAGCACGGTCATGTAGAAACGGCAAGAGAGCTTTACTGGGTGGCGAGCGAACATTACCGGGAAGCCCAGCATGCGATCTTCGAAGATGACAACCCGGAAAAAATTTATTTACACGGCATGCTCCTGAAATGTTTCGACAAAGTCATGCAGTATGCGGATCACCCCATTGAACGGGTGGAAATTCCATTTGAGGGGAATTTCATTCAAGGTATCCTGCACATGCCCCCGGGCCGCCCCAAGGCACCGACCGTCTTGTTCTTTCCGGGCATGGACATGACCAAGGAAGCATTTGTCGATGCCCTCAATCATCCCTTCGTCGCCAGGGGCATGAATTGCCTGCACATCGACGGGCCGGGACAGGGCACCAGCAATATTCGCAAGATCCGCGTCACACTCGACAATTACGAGCGGGCCGGCTCGGCAGCAATTGATTTCCTGGAAAAACGACCTGAAGTCGATGCCGAACAGATTGCGCTTTCCGGCTTCTCCATGGGCTCCTATTGGGGCATGCGCATGGCGGCCGACGACAAGCGTTTGAAAGCCGTGGCAACGGCGGCGGCATGCTATGGACCCAAGACGGCGATTTTTGAAAAGGCGTCGCCGCGCTTCAAGCAGGTTTTCATGTACATGGCAGGTATTCACGATGAGGATGAATTCGACGAGTTTGCCTCGAAAATGGTACTCGACAGCCATGCACCCCGGATTACCTGTCCGACGTTACAGGTGACCGGAGAATATGATCCACTGGCGCCACTGGATACGGTCCTGCCCATTTACGAGAAAGTCGCCGGGCCGAAAGAATTATGGGTCGTCGAAGACGATTTTCATGCCCCGCGCCACCGGCCAAATTTTGGCGGCCTCGATTTCTATGGTTTCCTGGCCGACTGGATCCGCGATGCCCTGGCGGGAAAATACAAAGCCGGACACAAGAAGGAAATCCTCATTCCCGCCCATGGGGGCCCGGGCCCCTATGTCGCCCCCCATCAAGGCGGGTTTCTACTGCCTGAGAAAGTCGGCGCTGAACCGGGCCTGTCCGAAGCCCAGCTCGGACCTGCCGGAATCAGATCGGATAGCGCCTGAAATTCCTGACCACCGGAAGCCTGACTACAAACAAATCTATCATCACCTGATAAAACCATCGAAAGGAAACACCATGCCCGGATACTGGCTTGCACGAGCAAAAGTACATGATCCCGAGAACTACACGAGATATACAGACCGGGTTCCCGATATTATGGCCAAATACAATGCCAAAGTTATCGTGCGTGGCGGTGACCACCAGATCATGGAAGGACCCAAGGACTTCAACCGGTTTGTCGTCATTGAATTCCCCTCCATGCAGGACGCGATCGATTGTTTTAATTCCGAAGAATATCAGACCGCCGCAGGCTTTCGCCGCGACGGCTCGGGGGATGTTGAGATAGCTATTGTTGAAGGTATCTAAGCGCGAAGAGCTCTTCGTCACCTCAGTCAATAGCGTTTAAAAACGTCCCGTGATCGCTCTTAAACCGGCGACAATCGAACATCAGCCAATTCAGGGAGACAGCCATGTCACCAACCACACGACACGTCGGGGTCATCGGACTCGGCCAAATGGGCGGCGGTATTGCCCGCAATCTGGACAGGGCAGGTCTCCTGTCCGCGGTCTTTGATACGGCAAAGGAAACCCTGCATTCCCTCGACCTTTCAGAGGATGTCGAAACCGGTGGATTAGCTTCACTTGCGAAAGTCGCTGACCAGATCATTTTCGTGGTTCCCTCTTCCAAGGAAATCCGGGCCTGTCTCGACGGTCCGGACGGTTTGCTTGAGAACGGGAAACCGGAAACCGTCTATCTTGATTTTACGACTTCGGATCCCGCGGCTTCTCGGGAGATCGCCGCTGAAGTTGCAAAATCCGGCTGTCATTATCTTGATTGCGGCATGAGCGGCAGTGCCATGGGTGCGGATGCCGGGTCCCTCACACTAATGGTCGGCGGTGAGAAGGAGATTTTGGACCGTTGCCAGGACCTGGTTAAAGCCATTGCCCATCCGGAACGGGTCTTTCATGTCGGCCCCCAGGGAGCCGGTCATACCCTCAAGCTTCTTCACAACATGGTCTGCCATACCAATTTCATGATCCTCTGCGAAGCCGGCCGCCTTGCTGAAGAAGCCGGTATCCCGTTGCAGAAAGCCATTGACGTTTTCAATGCCGGCAATGCCCGCAGCCATATCAGTGAAAAGCGCTTTCCCGATCATATTCTGAGTGAAACCTGGGACGGCCGCTCTGTCGTCGCCAACCTACGCAAGGATCTAGGCATGGGCGTTGCCATGTCCCGGCAAATGCAGCGCCCGGCGGTCTTTGCCGGCGAAACCCTGAAAGTTCTGCAAAATGCCATGGATGCAGGCCTTGAGAACACCGACTTCTGCCGACTATATCTGCACTTTGATGAACTCATGCAAAGCCGGTGGGGGGCAGAAACCAAGAACTAGCCGCAAGCGCTATTTGCGAAATTCGGCGCCGGAACCGCCAAAGCCCGCTAGCTCACGCCGGTCTCACTGGCCTGGACCGGAGGCCAGACCCGTTCCCCGATGCTCGGCGATCCCGGAGCATGGATGGTCATGCGCACGATCCTGCCGGTAAACTCTTTCTCGTCGAGCGCATGGGCTTCATGTGGAATTTCGAAATTCTGCAACCGGGCTTCGAGTGACGTATACTCGTAAAGCACGGAGTGTTTGGCCCAACCGGCGACACTCAGCAGTTTACGGGTCGCGATGCAACCCGGCATGTTGGCCATATAGGGCAAACGGTATTGCGCATACCAGGTGGCGAGAGTCTTTTCCTCTTCCGCATCGCCCATGCGGAATGATCCCATTTGGATGGCCGGTCCGGGAACGCCGCCCGGTGTGCCGCTGCCATAATCCGGTCCGGTGATCCGCGCCTCTTCGGAGAAAATCGCTTCGCGCACCCCTTGACGCAGTTTCAGCATGTTGCGGGTTTCACTGCTTTGATTTTCTTCGAGACGTGCTGCATCGGTTTGAAAAAAGAGATGCGGCGAAGCCGCGCCCACCAGCATGACATTTTGAGATCCTGTCTGGTCGCCGATCTCTGCCATATCGGCGCGTTTCAGCATCTCGCCGAGCTTGTTCATGTCCGGGCCTCCACCGGTCACTCTGTAGTGGGCTGCCCAGGCATGCCCGGGCTTGGCCGTAAGTTCCGGCAGGTAGGAATTGTGAAACCAATCGAAAAATTCCGTGCGGTCATTTTCCGCAACATCGAACCAAATCGCCCAAATTCCGCGATCCATATTTCAAGATCCTGTCTGTTGAATTGTGAATGAAAGAATCCCGGACAACTATTTTTTGAGTTCGCTGTCCGGGTATTCGTTATCCTGTTATTCGACCGATGCCGCGAGTTCCTCCGGATCAACAGGCAGGGCCACTTCCTGGCCCCGACGCGCGGAAAGGTCCATGGCCATGGTCAGCATCAGGTTGTTGTGACCATCACGGGCCGTCGCATGAGGAGTGCTTTGCCCCGTGCACAGCCTCTGATACCAGGAATTTGTTTCTTCACGCATCGGCCCCCAAAGCTGGTTGTCGTAGATATCCCCCGGGGGATAGCTGGTCAAAAAGTCAACATGCCTGTCTGCGCCCGCACTAAACCCTTCCGGCGCATAGCCGGCTCCCTGTTTAACCTCGGAAGCCAGTACCAGGTCCCGGTGGGTATCTTCAATGTCGATTACGCCTTCGGTTCCGACGATGCCGATTTCAAGCCCATAAACCGAACCCGGCCACACCACCGGCAAGGCCCAGCTGATATTCATGCTCCAGATCGTACCGTCATCCATGGTAAAGAGGCCAAAGGTCGAATCCTTGGTTCCCCACTGATTGAGCACCTTGTCTATGGATCGGGCATAGACCGATACAGGTGTCTTTCCCTCCATCAGCCACATGGACATGTCCAGGGAATGAGTCCCGGAGACGACCATGGGAGTGAGATTGTGCCGCTCATTGGTTTTGCGGATTGTTGCAATGGGCACCATCCGGTTCATGAATGCCCGGGTCACAACGGAATGCACATCGCCGATCTGACCCGTTTTGAGTTTCTCCTTGATGGCCAGAAACCGGCGGCGAAATCTCTGGGTGTAGCCGATAACCGCATCGACACCGGCGTCCTCGATGGCATTCAGGATCTTGAGCGATTCCAATGCGTCGGTCGCCAGCGGCTTCTCAATGAACAGGGAATGGCCATGTTCAACGGCGGCGAGTGTTGGTGCCGCATGGTGGTTTTCATCGGTAGCGACAATCACCGCCGTCACTTCCGGTCTTGCGACCAGTTCGCGCAAATCGGTGGTAAAAAAATCTGCGTTGCAATCCTCTTTCAGCTTATTGCCAAGCTTCTCGTCGATGTCACACAGCCCGATCCAGCCGACCCCCGGGTAGTCGCGTGCAAATTCTGCTCTGATGCGGCCTATCGTGCCACAGCCGATGACCGCAAGGCCAATTTGTTTACTTCGTTCACTCATGATTGTTCCATTTTCAGTACTGATTGTTTTC
>JANQOC010000688.1 GCA_028279265.1 Hyphomicrobiales bacterium | reverse complement strand
AACGAAAAGCAACCCGGCCACCCTTTGACCGCAGCAATTCATCCGCGGCTTACATTTCCGCCAACATTTCCGGTGTTGCCGATCTCGTGCGCAAATCCGGCGTGCTTGACGAGCTTGACGAGGACGCCTTGCTCACGTTTCAGCAAATCCTGTCGGAGCTTGAATTCTCAACGACCATCCTGGACCGGATCGCGCGGGGCGAGCCTGGCAAATTTACGGATCCTGAAATCAGACGCCAGCTTCTGCCCATCGGTTCGCCGCTCAGGGTTGCCCGGGACACCGGCGGGCTTTTGCTGCTCGGGGAAACGGGTTTCGCAACCCGGTTCAATGATTCCGATGGTAACTGACCGCCGAAACTTTCTCTCCGGACTGGGGATGTCCGCGCTCGGCCTCCTGTGGCCCTGGGCGCCGGCCCGTGTGGGTGAAAAGGAAACCTCCACCTATCTCATCGGAGCGGTGCAAAGGGCTCCCGGCCGCTATGCCGCAGCGATCCTGGAACCCGGACGCGACCGGCTTCGGTTTCTGCCCCTTCCCGACCGCGGACACGATACGGCGATACGACCCGGAACCGGAGAATGTATCATGTTCGCCCGGCGACCCGGCAATTATGCGCTCATATTCGATCCACGAAATCGTACAAAGCCACAGCTCATAACGTCACGACCGGGCCGGCATTTCTACGGCCATGGCGGCTATGATCCGAAAGGCCAGCTTCTCTATACAACCGAAAACAATATTGCCGAGGGCACCGGCCTCATTGTTGTCCGAGATGCCACGGACCACTATCGATGGATCGGAGAATTTCCAGCCTTTGGAACGGGACCTCACGATATCGCGTTGCTGCCTGACGGCAAAACGCTGGTCGTTGCCGTGGGGGGCATCGAAACTCACCCGGATTTTCCCGGTAAACCCCTGAATATTCATGAAATGCAGCCATCCCTGACCTATGTGGACAGGAATACCGGAGATCTTATTGAACAGGTGACCCTTGATCCGGACCTTCACAAGCTCTCCATTCGCCATCTGGATGTCGCGGCCGACGGCACGGTGGTCTTTGGCTGCCAGCATTACGGATCACCCCTGGCCAAACCACCCCTTGTCGGCTTTCACAAGATCGGCCAACAACCGCAAATGATTTCGGTTTCGAGGGACCTGAACCGTCATATGCGCAATTATGTGGGATCTGTTTCCCTGAACCAGGCCGGAAACATAGCGGCTGTGACCTCTCCGCGCGGCGGCATGGCTCTGTACTTTGATGTCGCCACCCGAGAACTGATTGGAAACAAGCGCCTGAAACATGTGAGCGGCGTGGCTCAAACCGCGGATCCGAAACAATTCACCCACTCGGCAACGGGCGGTGATTTGAACTGGATCACACCCGGAATAACCGGCGATTCCGAAACCCGGTCACTTCGTTTCAAGGATGTTATTTGGGACAACCATTTATCGGCACTGATCGATCACGCCACGGGGTGATTTCTTCCGGCCTGCAGACAGCACCGAAGAATACTCTTGGCTCATCAATCGCCCGTTGAGGAAATTATCGCGGATAATCTTCCGGACTAAAACTTCGATAGCTGCGAGAAACGGTTGGATTGTCCCCGGACTTCCGGGAAGAGGGACTGCCGCTGGTTTCGCGTCCCCAAAATAAATCCGGCAATCAAGGCCATCATCAAAAAAACGATGACAAGTGCAAAAAGTGAAATCATCATAACGCATACCCCGCTTGGACTATTAGAGATCCAAAAATCCTACGCGACCCCTATATTTTAAGTGTAAGAGGGAAAAACTGTGTTGTCACAGGGGGTGTGGATAAAATGTGCGTTTCTTATGCAAGAACTTGCATATGACGAACTCGGAGCTGGAATTTTCCTTAGATATCCGTGGGCGCAACCCAATTCCCACAGTCAAGAAAGCAAATTTCCCGATTGTGCCCTAATTGGTCTGGTTGCAGCCTTGATTTTCAATTCCTGTATCCAGGCGGGTGCGGCACAGCAAGGCCTTTTCGATTTCCGGAAGATTGTAGAACGCGTTTTTCAGGTTCGCACCTGTCAGGTCAGCTTTGTCAAAATTAGCGCCGGTCAATCGTGCCGACCGTAATCTGGCTTTTTGCAGGTTGGCGTTCATCAGATTGGCACCGCGCATATCCGTGTCCCGGAGATTAGCGCTGGCCAGAACCGCTTTTTCCAACTCCGTCCGCAGCAGGGTGGCGCCCTGCAAATTGGACCGGGACAAATCAACTTCGGTGAAAAAGGCTTCCGTCAGATTAGCCCTGGAAAGATTGACATCTACAAACTTGGCGCCGGTTGCCTCGACCTCGGAGAGATTAACACGGGTCATATC
>JANQOC010000680.1 GCA_028279265.1 Hyphomicrobiales bacterium | reverse complement strand
AAACTGTAGAAGTCATGACCGATGGCGCCTGGAAGGCAATCGACCCGGCGGTGACCTATGGTGTTGTCTCCAATAATTTTATCCGCAATGGCGGGGACGGATACAAGATGTTCGAGACGGAATCGATGAATGCCTATGACTTCGGACCAGATCTTGCTGATGTCACAGCAGAATTCATGGCGAAATCCGGGCCCTACGAGCCCTATACCGACGGACGTATCGCCGAGAAATAAGATGGTGCCGGACGGGCTACTCGTCCGGCGCAAATGCCATCACAAGCAATGCGATTGCAATTACGACAGCGCCAGCGAATACTTTGGGCGGCACCCAGCCGTGCCCGGACAGCCCCTCGATCAGGATAATGAATGCGGGGGTAAGGTAGCCATAGGCGAGTACTTTTGAAGCCGGCAGGCGGAGAGAGGCAAACTGAAGCAGGAAAAATGTGCCCGCCGTCGTAAATACCGCGAGGTAGGCGATCGCTACCCAGACGATCAGAGGCAGGCCAGGAAGATCGGTTTGCGCCAGTTGTCCGGCACCAAACAACAGGATCCAGATCGTGGTTGCGGCAAGCGTCCAGACGGTAAAGACGGCTACCGGTTCGGTTCTGCGAAATTTTCTGACAAACGGCACATAGGCGGCATGGGCCGCGCAACCGATGGCAAAGATTGCTTCGCCCGGTCCTATGTCCAGAGAAAGAATTGCGTTGATATCAGCCCTGAAGATCAGCCAGACCGATCCGCATGCGGCAATGGCGGAAGATAACAGGACAATTGGTCTTGTGTGCTGGCCGAGGATTATCCAGCCAAAGCCGGCACTCATCAGTGGCATCAGGGTGAAGACCGCGCCGGTTGAGACCGGATCGGAAATCCTCAGCGCGACAAACATGAGTATGAAGTAGGTCGCCATCAGGCCACCGAGGATGAAATAGCGCCAAATGGCTACCGGCCGTTGCAGCCCGCCGGGAATGGCGAATATTACGATCCCGGCCAACAGGGCTGTCGCCAGCACAAACCGGATTGCGTTGAGCGCTGCCGGGCCGATGAAAGGAGCCGCCTTGTGACCCAATGAGAACGAGCCCGCAATGAGTGCCGCAAACAGCAACATCGCAAGATGGCCAAGCAATTTGTCACGACCCGTGGCTAGGGCCTTATCATCTGACTGGACGGAGAATTGCTGTGCCATGGATTGTCTATAGCTGAAAATAGCCCAGGCGGAACTGCCTTTCGGGTTTCGGAAGTTCCGCCTGGCTCCCCTGCTCGGGAGGTTTGCAGGGAGTGGTCTTGCCGTTCACAACCGGGCTATTCGGCAGCCTGCCGTGCAGCCGGATTGTTGGGATGCTGGGTCCAGTTCGCATATTTGTCCGCGACTTTCTCTCCAGTACGGCGATCCAGATCCCCTGCATTAAGCGGCTCCATGGTGATGCAACCGTCGACAGGACAGACGTTTACGCACAGATTGCAGCCGACACATTCTTCGTCAATGACCTCGAACCGGCGTTCGCCGTCCACCATGTTAGTAATTGCCTGATGGGAGGTGTCCTCGCAGGCTATGTAACAGCGACCGCAGGATATGCAGAGCTCCTGATTGATCCGCGCCTTGGTCACATAGTTCAGGTTCAGGTACTGCCAGTCGGTCACGTTGGGCGTTGCCCGGCCGATGATATCATCCAGGGTGGCATGACCTTTTTCATCCATCCAGTTTTGCAAACCGGATATCATCTCCTCGACGATACGGAAGCCGTAGGTCATGGCGGCCGTACAAACCTGCACGTTTCCAGCACCGAGCGCCATGAACTCGGCTGCATCGCGCCAGGTGGTAATACCGCCAATGCCGGAAATCGGCAGGCCGCGCGTTTCATCATCACGGGCAATTTCGGCAACCATGTTCAACGCAATCGGCTTGACGGCCGGGCCGCAAAAGCCTCCATGGGATCCCTTGCCGTCAATAGACGGTTCGGGAGAAAAATTATCGAGATTGACGGAGGTGATGGAAGAAACGGTGTTGATCAGTGAAACCGCATCAGCACCGCCGGCATTGGCCGCTCTGGCCGGATAGCGGATATCGGTAATATTAGGTGTCAGCTTGACGATCACCGGCATGCGGGTCGCCGCCTTGCAC
>JANQOC010000675.1 GCA_028279265.1 Hyphomicrobiales bacterium | reverse complement strand
GGCGCCGATCTGGCGTCTGAGGGCGGCCAACTGCTGATTGAGGAGTTCAACCTGAGCCAGGGCATCGGATGAAATATTTTGCTGTTTAGCAAGATCGCTTTCAAGAGCTTCGATGCGGCTGCCGGCGGTTTTGCTTTTCTCGCCTTCAATTCCGACGATACCCTGAAGACGCTGGTTTTCACTCTGGGCTTCACCGAGCGAGGCGCGTAGGGACGCAATCGTCTGCTGCAGAGATTGCTTTTGGCCCTGCTCCAGTGCCAGTAGTTCAGTCAGCTGGGCGATCTGGCGATTCAGTCGCTGAAGTGCCGTATCCTTGCCGCTGGACTCCTGCGTCACGAAATATTGCACGATCATGAACATGGAAAGCAGGAACGTCACCACAAGCAACAGCGTGGCCATGGCATCGACGAAGCCTGGCCAGTAATTGCCGCCGGTTTCCCTTCGCCGTGAACGTGCCAGAGCCATGGTTTAGCGTCCCCGTGGCCTTTTGATGCCGACGCTTGCGGAAAATTCCCGCAGGGCGTTTGCAAGCTCTACCTGCTGGGCCGCTTGTTCGTCGACCCATTCGCGAACAACTTTTTGCTCCGCCCGCATTTGCTTGACCAGCTTGTCGATACCCCGCGCCAGTTCCTTGACCGCTTCATCAGACTGGCCATGTCCGGAGGCAATGCCATTCTGTATATTGACGCCAAGTTCGTTCATGCTTCTGTGCATTTCCATTAGCGCCATCTGCATCTGATTATTTGACGCCTCGGTCACACCTTCGCCGGATCCCAGCTCAGTGATGCTCGAAAGCCATTCTTCAAGCTCGTTGTAGAACCGATTCTGCGATTGTGATGCCTGCAGGTCCAGGAAACCCAGAACCAGGGAGCCGGCAAGGCCGAACAGCGATGATGAGAAAGCCGTTCCCATGCCGCTGAGCGGTGCCTGGAGGCCGGATTTCAGCTCTTCGAAGATGACTAGGCTGTCACCGCCACTGGTGTCCAGGGCGTTGATCGTCGTGCCCACAGACTGGATCGTTTCAAGCAGGCCCCAGAACGTGCCTAACAGTCCAAGAAATATGAGCAGACCGACGAGATAACGGGATGTATCCCGGGCCTCATCCAGTCGTGAAGCGATGGAATCCATTAGCGATCGCATCGATACTGTCGACAAGGATAAATGACCGGTGCGGTCACGAAGCATATTGGCCATGGGTGCCAGGAGCTTCGGTTTGCGGTTTACGGATAGACCGGGTTCAGAAACTCTAAAAGTATTGACCCAGCGTATTTCCGGATAAAGGCGTGTGACCTGACTGAAACTGTACAGGGTTCCAATAAACAGAACTGCGATAATCAGGCCGTTCAGCGCCGGATTGGCCATAAATGCGCGCGCGATCGGGGCGTACAGGACAGCCCCGATGAATCCGATCAGCACCAGAAAGATAATCATCCGCCAGAGATAAACCTGCGGTCGGGATAGGGTTCGCGTCAAATTTTGAGTATCCATAGGCTCTTCGTCCTGGCCCTTAATTCAATAGGCATGTGATCTAGCACATTTATTCCATCGCCTGCTAACACAAACTACAGGTTTAAATTAGGCAAAAGAGACAAATTTCACGACTCTTTTTTGGCGGCAGAATTCGCTATATTCCGAATTTCATTAAGAATTCGCTCATTTCCCGCCACAATATCGCCGGTGTCCAGGGGCGGCTTTCTGGTGTCCAAATCCGAGACGAAACCTCCCGCTTCCCTGACGACAATAATCCCGGCGGCGATGTCCCAGGCCGCAAGGCCGCGTTCCCAGTAACCGTCAAAGCGACCCGCAGCCACCCATGCCAGATCAAGGGCCGCAGAACCCGTTCGGCGGATACCGGCGGCCCGGCTCATCATGGCGCGGCATTCCGAGAGAAATATATCGTGGTTGCCACGACCCCGGTGGGGAACTCCGGTGGCGATGACACAATTCTCCAGACTGGATCGTGTGGCGACCCGAATACGCTTTTCGTTCAGATGAGCGCCCTGGCCCCGCTCCGCCGTGAACAGTTCGTCGCTGACAGGATTATAGATGATACCAGCGACAATCTCCCCATTTCGTTCCAGTGCGATGGACGTACAGAACAGGGGAATCCCATGAAGGAAATTTGTTGTACCGTCGAGGGGGTCGACAATCCAGCGATGGGTGGGGTCTTTGCCTTCGACGGTTCCTCTTTCCTCCATCAGGAATCCGTAGTTCGGTCGTGCCTTGGCCAGTTCATCATGAATGATTTCTTCGGCCCGGCGGTCCGCCGCCGAAACAAAGTCAGAGGGGCCTTTGACCGAGACCTGAAGTTGCTCGACTTCGCCGAAATCACGCGCCAGTCGCCGCCCCGCATAACGAGCCGCCTGGGTCATGACATTGATGATTGCCGATGTCGGCATTGATTTGTCCTTGAATTCTGGCGTGCGATCCACGTTGATTGTTCAGGAGCGGGCCCCGCTGCAATGGGTTACAGGGATGCGCTTTCGTGAATGATCAATCGGCTGGGTTCAATCTGCTCGTTTAACGTAAGTGAGTTCGTTTGTATCGACGATAATCTTTTCCCCGGTGGAGACAAACGGGGGAACCATGACGCGAACGCCATTTTCCATGATTGCCGGTTTATAAGAAGACGCGGCGGTCTGCCCTTTAACCACCGGTTCGGCTTCGGTGACCTCGAGTGTAACCTGGTCCGGCAGGGATATCCCCAGCGGTTTCCCTTCATGGCTTTCAACCGTGACCTGCATACCGTCCTGAAGGAAGGCGGCCCGATCGCCGACGAATTCCTTTGCCAGCTCTATCTGATCGTAGGTCGTCATATCCATGAAAACGAGCATATCGCCCTCGGCATAGAGAAACTGATAATCTTTCTGTTCCAGCCGAACCCGCTCCACGGTTTCGGAGGCTCGAAATCGTTCGTTCAGTTTTGTGCCTTCGACAATATGTTTAAGTTCGACCTGATTGAAGGCGCCACCCTTGCCCGGTTTTACCGCATGCGTCTTGACCGCGACCCACAAGCCGTCCTTGTGCTGAATGACGTTTCCCGGCCTGATTTCGTTTCCGTTTATCTTCATGACAATCCTGAACTTCTGTAAGGGGAATTCATCTCTTTAGGGGCTATAATTATTCCACCTGTCAAGTCTCGAATGGAAGTTCCGTCGCTTTTTTAGGTTTCAGCCGCAAATTCGACGCCTGCCTGAATTCGAAGAGCCATCAATTCAGCAGATTGAGCGACCGCCATTCCTCCGCGGCTTTGACGGCGGCAGTGCGCTGTTCCGGGGTCAGCCTGGCCAACATGGCATCCAGTCTAAAGTCGCTAATTCCATTTTCACGGGCAAGGAAGTGCCATTTCGCACCTTCCACCATGTCCGCCTTAATCGCCGTACCCGTGAACAGCAGACGCGCCAGCCGGTTCTGGGCAATGACATTTCCCTTAAGGGCGGCTGAATAGAGCAGCTGGACGGCTTTTTTGGTGTCTTTTGCCGTTCCCCGCCCCTTAAAGAGCATAATTGCGAATTCGACTTCCGCATCGACGAAACCGGATGCGGCCGCCTTGCCGATCCACTCCGCGGCGATCTTGTCGTCCTGTTCAACCCCCTGACCCAGCAGATAGAGTGTTCCCAGATCATATTGCGCCTGGGGATTGCCAAGCTTGGCCGCTTCCCGCAGCCATTTCGCCGATGCTTTCAGGTTCTCCGGCCGGCCGCGACCATCGATATAAATCAGCGCCAGATTGTACTGCGCCTGGGCATGTCCCTGTTTGGCAGCGGCCTCAAAGTAGTCGGCAGCTAGGGTGGGATTCTTCTTGACCCCTTGCCCCTCGACCAGCAATACACCGAGCGCAAACTGGGCGTGCTGATCTCC
>JANQOC010000109.1 GCA_028279265.1 Hyphomicrobiales bacterium | reverse complement strand
GTGAAACCGACGATCATGCCCGGGGTTCCGACACTCTATAATGCGATGATGAACCATCCGAAAATGGCGTCTTCGGATTTCTCCAGCCTGAAGTTCTGTATCAGCGGCGGCGCCGCTCTTCCCCTGGAAGTAAAAAATGGTTTTGAAAAGGTCTCAGGCTGCAGCCTGGTCGAGGGTTACGGACTTTCGGAGACATCCCCGGTGGCCACCGTCAATCCGATAGAGGGGGCAGTCAAGGAAAACTCAATCGGCATACCTGTACCGGGCACAATCGTTTCCATTCGTTCATTGGAGGATCCCACCCAGGAGATGCCGCTGGGCGAAAACGGTGAAATCTGCATCTCAGGCCCCCAGGTCATGTCCGGATACTGGAACAAGCCGGAGGAAACAAAAAACAGTTTCGTCGGCGAGTTTTTCCGTACCGGTGATGTCGGGCACATGGATGCACAAGGGTTTACCTTCATTGTCGACCGGATCAAGGATCTGATTATCAGTTCCGGCTTCAATATTTATCCGCGCCGCATCGAAGAGGCGATTTACGAATTCCCGGCAGTGGAAGAGGTTACCGTACTCGGCATTGCCGATGAACGCCGCGGAGAAGCGCCAAAGGCCTTTATCAAGCTGAAACCCGGTCAGCAGGCCACCAGCGAGGAAATAATGGAATTTCTCGAGCCTAAACTGTCAAAGCTTGAACTGCCGGCAGAGATCGAATTTCGCGCTGAACTCCCGAAGACGATCATCGGCAAGCTGTCCAAGAAAGAGCTTCGCGCCGAGGCGGAATAACCGCGATTGCCTTCAAATTCAGTTGAGCCGTGAAGGTGCGGGCGTATCGTCCTGCATGAGCTGGGATGCGACTTCCGGCTCAGGTGATTTGACGCCATTCTCGACAATTGCCGCGACTCCCATACCTCCGGCCGTACAAATGGAAATGAGCCCGCGCCCGCCGTTCTGATTCACAAGTTTCGCAAGGTTGGCCAGTATTCGCGCTCCGGTGGCGGCAAAGGGATGGCCCACGGCGAGGCTCGATCCCTTGACATTCATTTTTTCGGGATCGATCGACCCCATGGCTTTGTCGCGTCCGAGCACGGTGCGGCAGTACTCATCCGATTCCCAGGCTTTCAGTGTCGACAGAACCTGTGCGGCAAAGGCTTCATGAATTTCGTAGAAATCAAAATCCTGCAGCGTAAGCCCGGCCCGCTTGAGCAGGTTTGACACAGCGATTGTCGGGGCCATCAACAGGCCTTCGCCGGCAACAAAATCAAGAGCGGCATGCTGACTGAATGTCAGATAGGCCTGAACCGGAAGATTGTGTTTGTCGGCCCACTCCTCGCTGGCCAGCAATACGCAAGAACCACCGTCCGTGAGCGGTGTGGAGTTTGCGGCTGTCAATGTGCCGCGACTGGATTTCTCAAAGGCGTTTTTGAGGGTGGAAATTTTTTCAAGATCGATATCCGCACGCAGATTATTGTCCCGGAACACGCCTGCACAGGGTACGAGCAGGTCATCCATATAACCCTCATCATAGGCGGCGGCGGCTTTTTTGTGGCTTTGGAAAGCCAGTAAATCCTGGCGGTCCCTGGGAATCTGCCACTTCTGGGCCATAAGCTCGCAATGCTGACCCATGGACAATCCGGTCCGCGGCTCTGCGACACTTGGAGGTACGGGGAGAATTTCGCCAAAACTGAAACCCTTGAGTTGCTTGACCTTCTCGCCGACACTTTTAGCCCGGCTCATATCCGTAAGTCTTTTCGCAAATCGTTTCTTGGCAACAATGGGGGCATCGGAAATCGTATCCGACCCCATGGCAATGCCGCATTCAATTTCGCCGGTGGCAATCTTGGCGGCAATCCCCGAAGCCGCCTGAAGAGAAGTTCCGCAAGCCTGCATCAGGGTCACACCCGGAGAGGTGGGCGCCAGTTTTGAACCGACAACGGCCTCGCGGGCCAGGTTCCAGTCCTTCGAATGGGTGACAACCGCCCCGCCGACGACTTCATCGATATGAACATCCTGCAGGTTGAAACGTTCAACCAACCCATCCAGCGCTGTGGTCAGTAATTCCAGGTTCGATATATCCGAATAGCCGGTATAGGATCGGCAAAATGGTGTCCGCACCCCGCCGATTATGGCCACGCGCCGCATCGCATTCTCACTCATATCGTTCTCCTTGGAAGACAATTTCTGTGAAGCCGATCACTCTGCCGCCGACTGGGATATCAGCTTTATTCCTGCGAGGGATGATCGAAAATGCAGCGGCCCACCTCTGAACGGCGCGAAACCGGTGCCGAATATGACACCTGCATCGACCATGTCTTCATTTTCCACAATCTTTTCGTCGAGGCACTTTTTGCATTCTTCAAGCAGAGGCTTGATGAGTTCCAGCCCGAGTTCATCCAGTTCATCGTCTGCGAAAGTGACGTCTTCCTTCTCGGGTTTGCCGTCTTTCCAGACATAAAATCCTTCACCGGACTTTTTGCCGAGCTTGCCGTTCTTAACCAGCCGAGTCACTTCGCTTTCATCGCTGGGTGTGAATCCCAGAATCTCCGCAACTTTCTGACATATATCCAGGCCGACGACGTCGCAAAGCTCCAGGGGTCCCATGGGCATACCGAATTTCAAAGCGGCCTGATCGATCTTTTCCCGGGCAACGCCCGATTGATAGCGATCCATAGCTGAGAACATGTAGGGCGCCAGCACCCGGTTGACGAGAAAACCCGGCGAACTTTTGGTAATCAGCGGAAACTTCTTAATGGCAGTGACAAACGCCGCGCCCTTGTCGATTTCATCCCGGCTCGTCCCTTCGCCGTGAATAACCTCCACCAGCGGTAGTTGCGCGACGGGATTAAAGAAATGCAGCCCAATCAGGCGTTCGGGATTTTGCAGGGGTTCCGCAATGTCTTCAAGTTTCAGAGACGACGTGTTCGTCGCCAGGACAGCCCCCGGTTTGACCTGATTTTCGAGCCCCTTGAAGACCTTTTGCTTGATTTCCAGGTTTTCAACGATGGCTTCGATGATAACATCAGCCCGGTTCACATGTTTGCCGGATACATCGGCAACAAGACGGTCCATGGCCGCCTCGACCGCCACCTTTTTCTTCAGACGCTTGCGAAAAAGTTTCTTGGCGCGGGTGCGCGCACTTTCCACCTGTTCGACGGACATGTCCTGTAGCGAAACCTGCATGCCACAGACAACACACCAGGCGGCGATATCGCCACCCATGGTCCCGGCGCCGATGACGTGAACGCGGAGCGGCTTGAACGCATTCTTGGGCGCCTGGGCTTTAAGCTGTTCCGACAGATGGAACACCCGGCGCAGGTTCTTGGAGGTATCGCTGACCATGAGCGGCGCAAACTCCACTGTCTCAGCCGCCGCCATACGATCATAATTGTCGCCGTAATCGCGGAAAAGTTCGATCAGCTTGAACGGTGCCGGATAATGATCCTCCCGGACTTTTTCCGCGGTTTTCTTGCGCATCTGTTCCGCCAGATAGCCGCGGATCGGATAGCGGCTCATCATGCGTTTCCATAAAGGAGCGCCTTTCGACTTGCGCTTCTGGATAACCGCCTTTCGCGCCGCCCATCGCAACCGATGCGGGCTGGGGACAAGCTCATCGATAAGTCCCATCGCTCGGGCGGCGTTGGTCCGGAGCATGCGCCCGGTCAGCATCATTTGCATCGCGCTCATGGCGCCGGCGAGCTTGATTGAGCGCACCGTTCCATTCAGTCCCGGAAAGATCCCGAGCTTCACTTCCGGCAGACCGACGCGCGTGCCATCGTCGCGATCGGCAATACGATAATGACAGGCCATGGCCAGCTCCAGTCCGCCTCCCAGGCAATAGCCATGTATTGCTGCCACAACCGGAACTTTGAGGGCTTCGATCTGATTAAACAGCGCGATCCCCTGGCGGACGCTTTTTTCCACGTCAGCAGCCGATTCATAACCCTGAAAATCACGTATATCGGCACCGGCGATGAAGCCTGTTTCCTTGCCGGACATGATGATCAAACCGCGAATGTCACCGCGGCTGGCGCCACCCTCGACAGCCGCCACGATTTGTCCCAACTCCTCCATGGCCCGCTTTCCGAGCGTGTTCATGGATTCGTTCTCGCGATCGAATATGGCCCAGGCGATCTGCTCAAAGTCAACTTCGAACCGCCAGTCCTTCAAGTCATTCAGTTCTGTAGACATATAACCTTATTACTCCGCAGCTGCCGCTTTTGCTGTTGTCTTGTCGACCCGGTAATGGGGTTGCAGCTCGGCACGATCAAAATGGTCCACCGCGATGACACGGTCCACGAGATCTTCGACCTCGCTCAGCTCCTGAGCCTCGTGCGCGGTGACGAAGCCCTTGTCAACGGCTTCCTGGAACCAATCGCGGCCGGGATAGCGCTGGATCAATCCCTTGCGAACGGCCCGCTCAATTTTGCGGTCCGCTTCCTTGTTTTCCAGAACTTTCGACAGGGTTACTTCAAGCAATCCCGTGGCGTCGTTCTCATTCCGGGATATATAGATATCCCGTGTCAGACGGTCCCGGAGATCTCCCGGCTCGAGCGCCAGTTTAACAATTTCCTTGCCTTGCCTGTCACTGGCCGGCCGCCAGCGGGCACCGAGGGGAAAGACCAGGGGCCGCAACACCCAACCCACTGGGGAAATCGGGAAATTATTGACCACGCCCAGCATAGCTTGCTGAAAACGGTACAGGCAGTTTTGCGCGGCAAATTCCATGATCGGAACATCCGCCAGCTGTTCACCGTCATCCTCGAACCGTTTCAGAACGCAGGACAAAAGGTAGAGCTCGGACAAGGCATCCGCGAGCCGCCCGGTCAGTTTCTGGCGAACTTTCAAACCGCCCCCCAAGGTCGCAACGGTGATATCCGCTACGAGTGCAAAGTTTTTCGATGCCCGTGCCAGCTGTCCGTACCACTGGGCCGTATAACTGGCGTCGATCGGCGTTTTGGCGAACAGTCCGCCTGTCAGATTGTGGTAGAAGGCGCCGAAGATATTCGACAGGGAATAGGATATATGGCCGACAAATGCCTCTTCAAAAGCGCGCATTCCGCGATTTCGGTCGGTGTCCTGAATCGCCTGGATTTCACGGAACAACCAGGGATGACTGCGCAGCGCCCCCTGGGTAAAGGATATGAGGGTCCGGGTCAGTATATTCGCCCCTTCGACCGTAATGCCCACGGGGACCATCTGGTAGGCGCCCTGAATATAGTTTGTCGGTCCGTCGCAGATGGCACGGCCACCATGGATATCCATGGCATCATTCACGCATTGGCGCATGCGTTCCGTCGACTGGTACTTTAGAAGAGCTGAAATAACCGCCGGTTTCTCGCCGCCGGCGACCATCGACGCCGTTACCGCCCGCCCCGCTTCAACGACATAGGCCTGTTCCACCATTCGTGCCAGTGGCTCTTCGATACCTTCCATGCGGCTGATGGAAATACCAAACTGCTTTCGAATCTGAGCATAGGCGGTGGTATTGCGAAGCATGGACTTGATGCCCGCGGCACTCGAAGCCGGAAGCGATATGGATCGACCGGCCGAAAGGCAGCTCATCAACATGCGCCAGCCCTGACCGACACGCTCCTGGCCGCCAATGACGTAGTCCATGGGCAGGAAGACGTCCCGCCCCCAGTTCGGGCCATTGGGAAAGGCAGCGCCGCAGGGCAAATGTCTGCGGCCGATTTTCACGCCGTCAAAATCCGTCGGCACAAGAGCCAGTGTAATGCCAAGGTCCTCTCCCCGACCAAGGAGCCCATCCGGGTCCGACAACCGAAATGTTAGTCCCAGAAGGGTGGCGTCGGGTCCGAGTGAAATATAGCGCTTGTCCCAGTTCAGGCGAATGCCAAGGGTATCTTTGCCTTCGAAGTTTTGATGGCAGACGACGCCGATGTCGCGCATCGCCGCCGCATCGGAACCCGATGTCGGTCCGGTCAGACCGAAACAGGGGACCTCTTGGCCCTGGGCCAGACGCGGCAGGTAGTATTCTTTCTGTTCCGGCGTGCCGTATTTTTCAATCAGCTCGCCAGGTCCCAGAGAATTCGGCACCATGACGATCGTCACCGCATCGGCACTGCGCGACGAGATTTTACCCAGGATCAAAGATTGCGCCTGCGGCGAAAAACCAAGGCCGCCATGTTTTTCCGAAATGAGCATGCCCAGGAAGCCTTCGTCCCGGACAAACTGCCAAATGTCCTTTGGTATATCGTGAAGTGTATGCCGGATTTCCCAGTCATTGAGGCGCTCACACAATTGTTCGGTGGGACCTTCCAGGAAATCCCTCTCGCGATCCGTCAGACTGATCGGTGCGATTGACCGCAATTTTGACCAGTTGGGATCACCGGAAAACAGTTCCGCATCCCAGCCCACAGTACCGGCTTCCAGCGCCTCCTGTTCCGTGGAGGATACCGGCGGCAGAATCTTCTTCATAAAATCGAAGGCTGGCCGGATGATGAATTTCTGACGAATGGGGCCAATGCACAAAAGGGCGAGGATAATTGTGGGTATCCAGCCCATCATTGGCCAGAAACCTGTACTCGGGACATGGAATGTCCCACTGGGCAGGCCGACTTTAACGTAAAGCGTTGCACCCGCCACCAGCAGCATCCAACCCCAAAGGGCGGCCCTGTTTATGGCCAGAGCGAAAATGGCTATGATCAACAATATCAAGAATATGATGGTACCGGCCATTTTGGGATGCCTCCTTTAGCACAAATCCCGAATTTTTACAGTGGATGCAACCCACTAACGTCCTGTATTTTAATAAACAATCGCTTTTAATTTTCTATTGATCGCCGCGAAAATCCTGAAAATCCCGTCCCGCTCGGTTTCAGACCTTGTTAACAAGCTTATCCGATTGATTTACCGCTCAATATAGGACCTTTTTCCGCCCGCTCACAGGGTCTTGCTTTAAAAAGATCTATATTACACGGCCTCCGGACCAGATCAATTGATGGCTGGCCGTTATTCCAGGGCCAAGCGGCCCCCACGCTGTGGATGCGGTTTTGCACGACGCTGCGAAATTGCCGGCCAACTCGGTGGTTAGCGCCTAAAATTTTCCGGTTTATTAAAGAATTCCAGTGGGATTCATTGCAGCCCGTGGAAACCTGTCCTATTTTCTTGTCAGATTTCGATCCGGAGAACGGTCGGCGGAGTTACCGCCCTGGAGGTTCAGCCGGGCTTAAATAAGTTGGGAATGATGAATAGGCGCGAATTTGGAAAATTATGGCTCCTGTCCCTGGTGGGAATTGCCGCTGCCTGGCGCAGTTGGACCCCGGTTGCCCGCGCCAGTGAACTTGATGTTGAAAAACATATCGCTGCTTTGACGAATAATCGAAAACTGGAACAGGGCCGTGTGGCCATCGAACTGCCGCAGATCTCCCGCAGTGCCAAATCCGTACCGTTCACCGTCAGAGTCGACAGCCCGATGACGTCGAGTGACTATGTGAAGTCCATTCACCTTTTTGCTGCGGAAAATGACCTGCCGAAAGTGGCCAGTTTTTTCCTGTCCCCCAAAGGCGGCAAGGCAGAAGTTTCAAGCCGGATGCGGCTCAAAAAATCGCAGGCCGTCATCGCTGTTGCGGAAATGAACGACGGCACCTGGTTCATCGGCCGCAGAACCATTGAAATAGCTCGACCCGGATTTACCGGGACCCGGTAAGCATCCGGCAGACACCCCGGAATGTAGGAACCGGCAAGATTGCAGGAACAGTAGACGAAATGACACCGCGTATCGACATACCAGAAACGGCCAAGGTCGGCGAGATCATCGAAATTAAAACTCTGATCCGCCACAGTATGTTGTCCGAGCCGGGCTCCAGCGAGGCGGGTACAGATGCTCAGGACCTTACACCCCTGAAATGGTTCGTTGCCAAATTCAATAATGAAGAAATATTTCGCACAGAATTGACCGCATCCCTCTCCGCCAACCCCTATATTTCCTTTTTCTTCAAGGTACCGGGACCGGGGGATTTCCTGTTTTTATGGGCCGAGGAATCGGGTAGGGCGTGGACCAGAAAACACAAGCTTGCGACACAATGACCCGTTCAAGCTTACGGCCAAAGGCCTGACTGTGGCCTGACTGTGGCCTGACTGTAGAAAGACAATTTTGGAATTAGAAAGGATTTTCAAATGGCTGACGAACCGGTAATGGCCCAGGCCAATCCCTATCTTGTCGATGTCGAAGAGGGCGAGACTTATTTCTGGTGTCGCTGCGGCAAAAGCAATAATCAGCCCTTTTGCGACGGCTCCCATCAGGGCAGCGGACTGGAGCCACTCAAATTTGTCGCTGAAAACACGGAACAACTCTCATTGTGCGGATGTAAGCAGACCGAGGATGAACCGTTTTGCGACGGGACGCACAATATTCTCTAGTCCGGAAGATTCTTATTTGGTGCACCCGGGATTTCTCAATTGGCCGACCCGGTCGGGCCGGGAACAAAGCCATGAGTATTATGGATTCAGATGACTATCAGGGATCAGGACAACTCTCTTAAACCGGGTGCCCGCAATCTCATTACGGATGTCCCGGGCCTGAAAGTCGCCAACCGTAGCGATGCGCGTCTGAAATCGGGAGTAACCGTTCTGCTTCCCGACCGGCCGGTAACCGCGGCCTATGATATTCGCGGCGGTGGTGTAGGTAGCCGGGAACTTGGAGCGCTAAGCCCCGGCGGTACTGTGGAGTCGATTCACGGACTCGTCTTGTCCGGAGGCTCGGCCTTTGGTTTGGATGCCGCCACCGGAGTTCAATCTTACCTGCGCGAAAAATCCATCGGATTTGAAATCGGTGATGTGAACGTCCCCATTGTTCCTCAGGCCATCCTGTTCGATCTTCTCAATGGCGGTGACAAGGATTGGGGCACATTCCCACCCTACCGCGATATGGCCTATGCGGCTTGCTCGGATGTTGCGGACACATTTGAACTCGGCAGCACCGGTGCGGGTACGGGAGCAACGACTTTCAGTCTCAAGGGCGGGCTCGGCAGCGCCTCCCTGCAACTGGAGGACGGGTTGATTGTCGGAGCCCTTGCGGCCGTGAACGCCATGGGCAGCGCTATTATCGGCCAGACCCGGCACTTCTGGGCAGCCCCACTAGAAATCGATGGGGAGTTCGGCGGTCACGGGCTGCCGGAGCCGTTTCCCGAAAATCCGGTCCCGAAACTGGGCCTGTCGAATCCGGGAGAAAACACGACCTTGTGTGTTGTGGCCACCAACGCCGCCCTTGACCGGAAGGCCCTCACCCGGCTGGCCATTATGGCCCAAACCGGGATGGCCCGAGCCCTCATGCCGGTCCACTCCCCCCTTGACGGTGATATCGTTTTTGCCTTGTCCACGGGTGATCTGCCCTTATCTGATCCCCTCACGGACCTGAACCGTCTCGGCACCCATGCGGCGAATTCCCTGTCTCGGGCGATTGCCCGGGCTGTCTATTTCGCAGAACCCGATCCCCATGATACGGACCTCAAGCCCACTTACAGTGAAATGTTCTCGTCCAAGGCCCGATAAACGCGCAATTCCGGTTTATCCCGATTCAATTGATCTACCTGATTTTATTAATCTTTTTTTACCCTTGACCTTCACAAACAAGAAAATCCGGTCCAAACTCGGTACCTATGGCCGTCCACGCCCTGTTTTGTCTCTTTGGTGATGGTGGAGTGACCCCTGCTCATGTCAGCCCTCTTGCGCGCTGCCGGATACTGGCTCCTGGCCCTGATCATTGCCGGAGGGTATGGCATTATGCTCATGGCCTTCGTTCAATCCAGTTTCAGAGAAAGGCAGTTGGAGCAACTTGCCGGCGCCGATCAGACCACGCTCGTGTGCGGTCTGGCGGCGATTACGACGGTTCTGTTCACCTGGCAGCTCATCAGCATGGTCAGCTTCTCCGGACTGCTTCAGAGAATATTGTTTTCCCTTGCCACCCACCTCATTCTGTTTGCCGCCCTCGGCGGCGTATTTGTCATAGTTTTCAATATTCTAACTAAATCAGATCCAATCAAGACAACGTGGTGGCAATGGCTCGTTCACGGTTTTTACTGGGATTCCGTCAATGGGTTCTACGCCTTTGCCATTTTTGTGATCGGCGTGCTCAAATTGGAGATTATTGGCTTGTTTTTCGCGACATCAATTGCTATCGCCATTCTCGCTCCCTGGAAGCTCACTCCTTCAACTAATTTTGGACGAATTTGATCCATCGATTGAGATCGCATCCCCACCCGTGCTAACCCAGGTTGCAAGACCGAGGCTACCAAGGCCCGCGTCCCGGACTAAAGTTCCAAGGACAACCCCGGCCGAAGGCCTTCCCGCAGTCGGACAAGCAGTCAGAGGTGTGCAATGATTCCCCGCTATTCAAGACCGGAAATGGTTCAGATCTGGGAACCGGAAACCAAATTCCGCATCTGGTTTGAACTCGAAGCCCATGCCTGCGATGCCATGGCAGATCTCGGTGTCATACCCAAGGAAGCCGCCAAAACGATCTGGGAACGTGGTGGCGCGGCAAAATTCGACATCGCGCGTATCGATGAAATCGAGAGGGAAACCAAGCACGACGTCATTGCTTTCCTGACCCATCTTGCGGAGATCGTCGGCGATGACGCCCGTTTCGTCCACCAGGGAATGACGTCTTCGGATATTCTCGATACCTGTTTCAACGTACAGCTTGATCGTGCCTCTGCCCTGTTGCTCGATGATCTCGATCGCCTGCTCGCCGCATTAAAAAAGCGCGCCGTCGAACACAAGGACACCGTGTGTATCGGTCGCAGTCACGGCATCCATGCGGAACCCGTCACATTTGGCCTGAAAATGGCTGAAGCCTATGCCGAGTTTGAGCGCAACAAGGAACGACTGCTGGCAGCACGCAAGGATATCGCGGTTTGCGCCCTCTCCGGTGCCGTCGGCACTTTCGCCAATATCGATCCCCGGGTCGAGGCCCATGTCGCGGCAAAGATGAACCTGGCCGTGGAACCTGTTTCCACGCAAATCATTCCCCGCGACCGGCATGCACAGTTCTTTGCCACCCTCGGAGTGATCGCCAGTTCCATTGAACGGTTGTCCGTCGAAATCCGTCATCTGCAGCGCTCGGAAGTTCTCGAAGCGGAGGAATATTTTTCTGCCGGCCAGAAGGGCTCATCAGCCATGCCCCACAAGCGTAACCCAGTGCTGACCGAAAATCTCACAGGCCTTGCCCGCCTCGTACGCTCCTATGCCATGCCGGCAATGGAAAATGTCGCGCTCTGGCATGAACGGGACATTTCCCACTCTTCTGTCGAGCGCGTCATCGGTCCCGATGCGACAGTGACCCTGGATTTCGCCCTTCACCGGCTGACCGGGGTTATCGAAAAGCTCATCGTATACCCTGAAAATATGCTCAAGAACCTTAACAAGCTGGGCGGTCTCGTCCATTCCCAGCGCGTGCTTCTGGCCTTGACCCAGGCTGGTATCAGCCGCGAGGATGCCTACCGGATGGTCCAGCGTAATGCGATGAAAGTCTGGGAGGAGGAAAAAGATTTTCTCAGCGAACTGCTGAACGATTCGGAAATTACCGATGCCTTGAGCGAGGCAGAAATCCGTGATCAGTTCGATCTCGGCTACCACACCAAACATGTCGACACCATTTTTCAGCGTGTGTTTGGCGCCGGGAATTGAATTTCGGCTAGCGATTGTCGCCGATATACGCGCCATAAGCAGCGGATCGGCAATGCCGCAAAAATTCCGCTGCCGGTCAGGCCTTACCGGACAGCTGGTCCCGGGTTTGGCTCAGTGCCTGCTGCAGCATGCTGGTTTCTGATCCGGCGGCGACAAAATTCCAGCCCGCGGCCATCATTTGTTGCGCGTAATCATTGTCATTGGCATAAACACCGGCAATTTTGCCCGCAGCCCGGGTACGTTCGAGGATTTTCTCCAAAGCCTTCACGACAGCGGGTTCACGAATATTCCTAACTGCACCATCGGTCAGGGACACACTGAGATCGTTGGGTCCCACAAGAACCATGTCCAGCCCTTCGGTAGCAAGAATGGCATCCAGATTTTCTAGGGCTTCGCGCGTCTCTATTTGCGCACAGGTAACTGTCCAGCCATTGGCGTTGGCCTGGTAGTCGTTGTCCATCAGAAACTGGCCGCGATATGGGCCCCAGCTTCTTTGACCCAATGGAGGATATTTGACTGCTTTCACAAATGCTTTGGCATCGTCCGCCGTATTGACCATGGGCAGCATGATACCCTGGGCTCCGTCGTCAAGGGCACGACCAATAGCGGCGACATCGTGGGAGGCAACGCGCACCAGTGCCGGCAGTTGCACAGACCGGGCGGCCATAAGGCAGGCACTTAATTCAGCCATACCGCCGATGCCGTGCTGATGGTCGATCAGCACGGCATCCCAGCCGTTTTTACCTGCGAGTTCGATAAAATAGGGACTGCCAAGGGTTGCCCATGCCAGTAATCGTGAGCGGCCGTCGGCCAGGCTCTCTCTGAAAACATCGAATGTCATGGCATGGCGCCCCGGATCTGATAACTAACGATGGTAAAATCACCAAATTCCGGTTCACCCACTGCTTTCGATCTGGTTGATGGCCGTATCCATCAAATCAGTCATTTTGTGGCGCAAATCAGCATCTGAGACCGTCACATTGCTGTCATCCAAATCCTTGCGGACCTTGCGAAAAACATCTTCATCGCCGGGCTCTTCGAGATCAGCTTTTATCACAGACTTCGCATATTCATCCGCTTCATCGCCCTGAAGGCCCAGCTGTTCTGCAACCCATTGACCTAAAAGCTTATTTCGCCGCGCCGAAGCCTTAAAACGAAGTTCTTCATCATGGGCGAACTTGGCTTCGAATCCTTTTTCACGATTGTCTAATGTGTTCATTTATCCTCATCTCGTCTCTTATTTGTCCGACGTCTATGGCCGGAACTGTCTGCTTCCTACTATATAGGGCGAGATCAACCTCCGGCAAAGACCCGATACACGCAAATCTGCTTCTTTCCGGGTTAAAAAGTTAAGGGGATGACTTATTTTTCATAATGCAACGGTTGTGCTTAATGAGGTAGAATGAGTCTATGTTTCTGTGATTCTGTACAGATAATTCCGAAATTTGGCGTGGATTCATTCAGCTTGAAAAAATGACCTGTCGCTACACCGGCTCATTTTGTGTTTTCTAAAAGCACATGGCGAGACAAGGTAGCGGATTTAATGGACCGGATTTCCAATCCGGTCGGAATTCAGAAAGGATTACCCGATGAGCCGACGGCGCCGTGTTTACGAAGGCAAAGCCAAGATACTCTATGAGGGGCCTGAGCCGGGGACACTAATTCAGCACTTCAAGGATGATGCCACGGCTTTTAATAAAAAAAAGCATGACATCGTTGAAGGCAAGGGCGTACTCAATAATCGGATATCCGAGTACATATTTATAAAGCTTGGTGAAATCGGCATTCCCACACATTTCGTCAAAGCATTGAACATGCGCGAGCAACTCATTCGCGAAGCGGAAATCATTCCGTTGGAAATCGTCGTTCGCAACGTCGTCGCCGGCAGCCTCGCAGAACGCCTCGGCATGGAAGAAGGAACCCAGCTTCCCCGATCGATTGTGGAATTTTATTACAAGGCCGATGAGCTTGATGATCCCCTTGTTGCCGAGGAACACATCACGGCCTTTGGCTGGGCGACGCCGCAGGAGCTTGACGAAGTGATGGCCCTGGCGCTGCGGATCAACGATTTCATGTGCGGTCTGTTTCTGGGTATCGGTATCCGCCTTGTCGATTTTAAAATCGAGTTCGGCCGCCTTATCGAGAACGAAATGATCCGTATTGTCCTGGCCGACGAAATCAGCCCGGATTCCTGCCGTCTCTGGGATATTGAAACCAACAAAAAACTGGATAAGGATCTGTTTCGCCGGGACCTCGGTAATCTCGTGGAAGCCTATCAGGAAGTGGCGCGCAGGCTGGGGATATTGGTCGATCCGCGCCCGGGTGACGCCAAAGGTCCGGTTCTGGTGCAGTCCAATTGAACAAACCAACATCTCTAACCAGCGAACGGTAAACATGCGAGCTATTGTCAAGATCACTTTGAAAAACGGTGTCCTCGACCCTCAGGGCAAGGCTATCGAAGGCGCTCTAAACTCTCTTGGATTTGGCGGCATCGATAGTGTGCGCCAGGGAAAAATCATTGAACTGGATCTCGATGAAACGGAAACCGAGAAGGCCGAAGCAGCCGTGGCAGAGATGTGTGAGAAACTTCTCGCGAACACCGTGATTGAAAATTATAGCTACGAACTTGTCCCATAAGCAAAGTGGATTGCCGGGACAAATTGAGGCGGAGACTCGGGCCGGGATACCGGATAGGCCCCGTAACCTCAAAGTCGGTAAGTGAGCCAGCGGTATTGGAGCCATCAGGCGGTGCGGTCAAGCGATTGAAGTCTCGGTATACGGTCATCGGAGTAAGGCCAACGGGGTAAGATCATGGGGGTGAGATTTAGAATCAAATGAGAGCCAGTGTCGTCGTCTTTCCAGGATCTAATTGCGACCGTGATGTTGCCGTCGCTCTGCGCAATGTCTCGGGCCATGCCCCGGACATGGTCTGGCACGGCGATTCCAGCCTGCCGGCATCGGACCTGATTGTCCTCCCCGGCGGTTTCTCCTATGGGGATTATCTTCGCTCCGGCGCGATGGCCGCACACTCCCCAATCATGAAGGAAGTGGTTCGGTTGGCGGCGCGGGGCACGCCGATACTTGGGATCTGCAATGGCTTCCAGGTTTTGACCGAAACGGGTTTGCTCCCGGGTGTCCTGATGTGTAATGCGTCGCTCAAATTTATCTGTCGCAATCTTACCCTGCGCGTGGAGCGAAATGACACGATTTTTTCCCGGCATTACCAGGAAAAAGAGATCATCACCATTCCCATCGCCAATCATGACGGCAACTATTTTGCTGATCGGGAAACACTGGACCGTCTCGAAGGCGAAAACCGGATCGCCTTTCGCTATACCAATGCCCGGGGGGAAGCGGACGCGGCATCCAATCCCACGGGTTCACAAAACAATATTGCCGGTATCTATGACAAGAACTGTCGCATCCTTGGACTGATGCCGCATCCGGAACGGGTCTCGGAAGACCTTCTCGGCGGCCTCGACGGTAAACCCCTGTTTGAATCCCTGCTGGAGGTTTTGCATTGACCCTCGCTTCCAATACGCTGCCGGATCAGCCCCTTTCCGAAGAGGTGATTGCCGAACATGGCTTGACCTCGGAAGAATATCAGAAAATTGTCGATATCCTGGATCGTCATCCCTCCCTGACCGAGCTCGGAATTTTCTCGGTTATGTGGTCCGAGCATTGCTCCTACAAATCCTCCAAATTCTGGCTGAAGACCCTGCCCGTGGATGCTCCCCATGTCATCCAGGGGCCCGGGGAAAACGCCGGCGTCATTGATGTCGGTGACGGTGATGCCGTCATTTTCAAAATGGAGAGCCACAACCATCCCTCTTATATTGAACCCTACCAGGGAGCCGCGACCGGGGTGGGTGGCATCATGCGCGATGTTTTCACAATGGGGGCGCGTCCCATTGCCAACATGAATGCGTTGCGCTTCGGTGCGCCGGAACACCCAAAAACCCGCCATCTCGTTGACGGTGTCGTTGCCGGCATTGGCGGCTACGGCAATTGCATGGGGATCCCGACCGTCGGCGGCGAAACCAATTTCGATGCCGACTACAATGACAATATACTTGTCAACGCCATGTGTGTCGGTCTCGCCCGCACGAACAAGATTTTTTATTCCGCAGCCACCGGGGTCGGGAACCCTGTCGTCTATGTGGGATCGAAAACGGGACGTGACGGCATTCACGGCGCCACAATGGCTTCGGCGGAATTCGACGAGAATTCCGATGAAAAACGGCCAACGGTTCAGGTAGGAGATCCGTTTACCGAAAAACTGCTGCTCGAAGCCTGTCTGGAGTTGATGCAGCAGGATCATATTATTGCCATCCAGGATATGGGAGCCGCGGGATTGACGTCTTCATCTGTCGAGATGGCCGACAAGGGCGGTGTCGGGATCGACCTTGATCTTGACGCGGTCCCCCAGCGCGAGCTGAACATGACCGCCTACGAGATGATGCTTTCCGAAAGCCAGGAGAGAATGCTCATGATCCTGCGCCCGGGATCGGAGGCCGAAGCCCAGCGCATATTTGACAAGTGGGGGCTCAATTTTGCAATCGTCGGAACAACGACGGACACGGGCCGTCTGATCGCCACTCACAATGACCATGTTGAAGCCGACCTGCCGGTTTCGATGCTGGCGAATTCAGCGCCTGAATATCAGCGGCCCTTCGAAGAGATCGAACAAAAGCCGGTCCTGTCCGTATCCAGGTTCGAACCACCGGCACGCCTCTCGGAAGCTCTGTTGAACCTGCTAAATTCGCCCCACCTCTGTTCCAGGTTCTGGATCTGGGATCAGTACGATCACACCGTTATGGGCGATACGATCATCCCTCCGGGGGGTGATGCAGCACTGGTGCGGATACACGGTTCCGACAAAGCCATTGCCATTTCAACGGATGTCACTCCCCGCTACTGCCTCGCGGACGCGTTTGAAGGGGCCAAGCAGGCGGTCGCCGAGACCTGGCGCAATATTACCTGCACCGGCGCCGTCCCTCTTGCCATTACAAATTGCCTGAATTTCGGAAATCCGGAACGGCCGGAGATCATGGGCCAGTTTGTCGCCGCAATCAAAGGCATGCGGGAAGCGTGCCTGGCCCTCGACTTCCCGGTGATTTCCGGAAATGTGTCCCTCTATAACGAAACCATGGGTCGTGCCATTCCCCCAACACCAGCGATCGGTGGTGTCGGGCTTTTGGAAAATATAAGTCAAAGGTGTTCCATAGATTTTAAGAACGTAGGTGAGGATATTATCGTTCTTGGAGAGGAGAAGTGTCATCTCGGACAATCTCTCTACGCATCCTTTCTCCTGGGCCTGAAAGACGGCGCACCGCCGCCGGTTGATCTGGAGGCGGAACGGCGAACCGGAGAATTCGTGCACAATCTGATTTCCGCCGGCGAAGTTAGCGCCGTCCATGACTGCTCCGATGGCGGCTTACTCATTGCCCTGGCAGAAATGGCGCTCAGCGGCAATATCGGCGCCAACATTTCAATCCCCGATGAAGAATTGGCCCATGGCCTGCTATTTGGCGAAGACCAGGGCCGCTATGTGATCACGGTCCCGGCTTCGACGACCGACAGGATCATTATGGAGGCCAAAAAAGCCAATATTTCCGCGAGATTGGCAGGAAATACCGCCCCGGGACAATTGACCTTGGGCGAAAATGATACCATATCGTTAGAGGCCCTTAAGAAAGCGCACGAAGAATGGTTGCCAAACTATATGTCGGGCTGACAGTATTGGTACACCTGAACCGATTTGGAGTCTCGCGACCATGCCGATGGATGCCTCGGAAATCGAAAACCTGATCAAGAAGTCTCTCCCAGATGCAGAGGTGAAAATTGTCGATCTGGCAGGCGATGGCGATCATTATTCTGCCCATGTCGTCTCCGAACAGTTTCGAGGTAAAACCCGGGTTCAGCAACACCAGATGGTCTATGCCGCCCTTGAGGGAAATATGGGCGGCGTCCTGCATGCCCTGGCCTTGCAGACATCACCCCCGGCGGAATCGGATTAAGACAGGTCACTCGCTATGGCCTCGTACGAACTTCTAGGAGAATGATCAATGAATGAACAAGTGAACGAAAATGCCCAGGCCATCCAAGACTGGATTGGCAAACAGGTGGCGGCCCACGATGTGGTGCTCTTCATGAAGGGCACGGCGCAATTTCCGCAATGCGGCTTTTCAAGCCAGGTTGCCCAGATCCTTGGCTATCTCGGTGTCGACTACGAATATGTCAACGTCCTGGATGATATGGGCGTGCGTGAAGGCATCAAGGCTTTCACAAACTGGCCGACCGTGCCGCAACTCTATGTCAAAGGCGAATTCGTCGGCGGTTGCGACATTATAAGAGAAATGTTCCAGGCCGGAGAACTGCAGGATCTGCTCAACGAAAAAGGCATATCTTACGATCAAAAACCACAGGTCGTCTAAACCGGCGAGATCCTGCAATAGGATTGCAAGCGATTGCAGATTCTGCGACACCATGCATCACTTTTGGTTGGTCTTCTGATCGCCGCAGCCGGTATTTGCCTGGTCCTTGGCATTACCCTTCCTGTTATCCGGCTCACCCGGCTTTATGTCTGGACCGATACGTTTTCCATTGCCACGGTCATCTGGACTCTGTTCAGTGAGGGAGAGTTTTGGCTGTCGATAATCCTGCTCCTGTTCTCGATTGTCTTTCCCGTTCTTAAATTGCTCTATCTGCTGATATTGTTCGCCATTCCGCAACCCAACCTGGAGCGGCACAGCCAGCGCATTCACCGCCTGGCCTGGCTCGGAAAATGGTCCATGCTCGATGTCCTGGTGCTGGCCCTGGTAATATTTTACGTGAAATCAAGCGGAATTGCAGATGCCGCCGCCTTACCGGGCATCTATTTCTTCGCCGCCTCGGTGGTACTGACCATGATTGCGACGTCTCAGATCCAGAAACCCGAATAGAACCGAATACCGTCAGGTCCTTTGATCCGGCCTCAACGCCGGAAATTCAAGCTGTACTTGAAACCACGAATACGTGCGCGCGCACCCCAACGGCTGCGCGCTAAAACTTTGTACAATTAGGATATGGCCTAACGTGAATAATATTCGATGACCAGGTTCGGTTCCATCATCACGGGATAGGGGACATCCGACAAGACGGGTATTCTGTTAATGGAGGCCGTCATCTTGTTGTGGTCAACGTCAATATATTCAGGAACGTCGCGTTCCGGGCTCTGAACGGCTTCCAGAACCATGGGAACTTCCCGGGATTTATCGGCCAGTTCAATGACATCGCCAATTTTACAGCGGAAACTCGGAATGTTCACACGACGCCCATTCACCTTGACATGTCCGTGATTTACGAATTGCCGGGCAGCGAATACCGTCGGAACAAATTTTGACCGATAAACCAGGGCATCCAATCTTGCTTCCAGCAAACCAATAAGATTTTCGCTGGTATCGCCACGTAACCGTTCGGCTTCGTTATAGATGGATTTGAACTGCTTTTCGGTGATATTGCCGTAATAGCCCTTGAGCTTTTGCTTGGCCCGCAACTGAAGACCAAAGTCCGACAGTTTTCCGCGTCTTCGCTGGCCATGTTCGCCGGGACCATAATCGCGGCGGTTTGCGGGACTCTTCGGGCGTCCCCAGATATTTTCGCCCATTCGGCGATCAATCTTGTACTTTGCGCGTGTGCGCTTCGACATGAGATATCTCCAGTCTCGATCGTTATCGTCTCATACCAGGCATTCTCCTGAATTCGACCTTATTGCCGAATTGACAGGTCAGACTGCGATTGAAACAGCAAACCGCGAATGCCAAGAAAAAACGGACCACTTTCCGGGTCCGTGAGGGTGTTATACGCGTTTTTTCTTACGTGTCAATCAGGGGGCAGGTAGTTCCCGCCCCGATCACTATTATGACTTCTGATTTTCCTTGATATAGGCGCGAATGGCTTTGATGGTTTCCTTGCGCCGTTCTTCACTGCATTCCAGCTTTTTGAAGGTTTTCACAACCTTACCCGGCTTGTCTTTGGTTTTCCCTTCGACAATTTCCGCTTTTTCCGAAGCCAACCAGGCGACCGTCTGCAAGTGCAAACCATGAATTACCGCCAGCTGTTCTTTCGTCCATTTCTTCTTGCGCAATTCCGCATTGAACATGGTCTCATAATTGAGCACATCGAGATTACGAATTTCACAAATTTTTGCCCATGCGGTTCGATTGGCGACGCGAATGACCCGTTTCATATCCTCCATGGGAATGCGCAGTTTCTTGGGATCGGACTTATCGATTTTGAATACCGTACCATCGGGCCGCATAACCTCGTTGGGAAGTCCGGCGAGCGCCATGCTTTCTATCGCTTTTACGACTTTTTCGCTGGGCAGAGTATTCTGGGCCCGAGCGTCGGTCCCGGACCATACTATGAAGCCGGTCGCGACTATCGCACTCATACAAAGTACTTTGATGAATATCTTCGTCACTTTATTCTGTCTCCATGCCAAATATCAGGGCTTAATACTTTCCGAACAATCGCAATACCGCAATATCGGCCAAACTATGGCAGGATTTAGGATCACTTCGGGTCTCGTGTCAATGCGGCAACGATACCCCTTAGCGTGCGAATTTCCTGTTCGGTCGCCCCAATCCGTTGAAAAATACGGCGAATATTTCGAACCATGATCGGCCGTTTCTCGGGAGGACGCAAGAATCCGCGGGAATCCAGCTCGCTTTCCAGATGTTGAAACAAGTGGAAAAGGTCTTCTTTGGTGGCGCGTTGGGACTCGCGCAAGTGAAAACCCTCCTGCATTGGTCCGTCAAATTCCGTCCGCCGCCCCAGAGCCGCGCGGCCGCTTTGCTTGAGCCATTCATAGGCAAATACCATGACCGCCTGGGACAGGTTGAGGGAAGCAAACTCCGGATTGACGGGAATCACGATAATTCCGTCCGACAGAGCAATTTCATCATTCGTCAATCCGGAATTCTCGCGTCCGAATAAAACACCGGTCTTCAGACCCTTTTCAAGATCTACCTGGATAATTTCTGCGACCTGCTCCGGTGTCCGAATATGAATGACAAGATCACGTTGCCGAGCGGTGGTCGCGTGAATGACATGCAGATCGGCAATTGCCGTCTCTAGGCTGTCGAAGACGAGAGCGCTTTCCAAAATCTCATCAGCTCCGGCGGCTGCGGCCCGGGCTCGCTCACCGAGATGGCTTTCCTTGGGACGAACGAGTCTGAGTTCCGGCAGCGCAAAATTGGCCATGGCGCGCGCCACCATCCCCATATTACTGCTGAGCTGTGGTTCGACGAGAATAATGGCGGGATGATTCATGAACTTCAAACCCGTAACAAAAGAAGGTTGACCGCCCGCGGGGCTCCAGCATGCGGGTAGAGACCTCGTCCCTGACCTCTTCCCATAGCGCGGGAAACCCGAAATACGCAAGCCTAGTCAACGAATGCCAGGCCGGTTCATGCCATTCCGGCCTCCATGGGTTGAAGAGCGCCGGTTTTAGCGCCCGGATTCCCGGACGTTCCACAACAAATACCAAAACAAATATCCGTCATGACCTTTCGTGACGGGAAAAGCGGTGCTATAGACACAGGCGTCAAACGGGCTCTGCCCGGCGAAGCCGCCGGAGGGGAGCCACTTCCACACAATTGCACGACACTATGGCGGTTGGAGTCCTTTTAGAAAATGTCAAAAATCAAAGTAGCAAATCCGGTTGTCGAGCTTGATGGCGATGAGATGACCCGCATCATCTGGCAACTTATCAAAGATAAACTCATTCATCCCTATCTGGATGTCGATCTCAGATATTATGACCTTTCCGTTGAAAAACGCGATGAAACCGATGACCAGATCACGATCGATGCTGCAAACGCCATAGCCGAACACGGCGTTGGCATCAAATGCGCAACGATCACTCCCGATGAAGATCGGGTTGAAGAATTCGGTCTCAAGAGAATGTATCGCTCTCCCAATGGAACGATCCGAAATATTCTCGGCGGTGTTATCTTCCGGGAGCCGATCGTCTGTGAGAACGTCCCGCGCCTGGTCCCCGGCTGGACCCAGTCCATGGTTATTGGACGGCATGCCTATGGCGACCAGTATCGCGCGACCGATTTTCTCGTTCCCGGAAAAGGCAAGCTGAAGATTACCTGGGAATCCGAAGACGGTTCGGACAAGATCGAACACGAGGTGTTTGACTTTCCGGAATCAGGGATCGCCCTGAGTATGTACAACCTCGACGGTTCCATACGGGATTTCGCCCGGGCGAGTATGAATTACGGACTGGCAAGAAAATGGCCGGTCTATCTGTCAACGAAGAATACGATCCTCAAGGCTTATGACGGCCGGTTCAAGGATATCTTCCAGGACATTTACGATACGGAATTTAAAGATAAGTTCGAAGAAGCCGGAATTACCTACGAGCACCGCCTGATTGATGACATGGTGGCCGCGGCTCTGAAATGGTCAGGCGGATTTATCTGGGCCTGTAAGAACTATGACGGCGATGTGCAGTCCGATACGGTGGCCCAGGGCTTTGGCTCGCTCGGTCTTATGACCAGTGTGCTGATGACTCCCGACGGCAAGGTCGTCGAAGCGGAAGCGGCTCACGGTACCGTGACCCGCCACTATCGCCTGCATCAGGATGGCCAGGAAACTTCAACCAACTCGACGGCATCGATCTTTGCCTGGACCCGGGGTCTGGCGCACCGGGCCAAGCTCGACGACAATGCCGAACTCGCGCGTTTCGCATCGACACTCGAAGAAACGGTGATCAACACCATCCAGGCCGGTGACATGACCAAAGACCTGGCCTTACTCGTGGGTCCGGATCAGAAATGGCTGTCAACCACCGGATTCCTCGATAAGATCGACGAGAATCTGCAGAAAGCCATGGGCTAGATTTAGACCATGTCAATTTAGCAGAATTCAACTTTTGAGCTGCGGTTACAAAGGGCGGTTTTTTCACCGCCCTTTTTTATGTCGCAGGTTTGTTATCGCGGGTGAGAATACTGTACCCGCGACCTAACTCTCTGCTTCCGTGCCTTTGTATTTGTTGAAAATCGCTATTTCGATCTGTTGCTGCAGAGCGGGATTTGTCCGCATCAGCCTGTCAAAATCGTGACGTTCAAGCATC
Organism: Hyphomicrobiales bacterium; assembly: GCA_028279265.1. Taxonomy (GTDB): domain Bacteria; phylum Pseudomonadota; class Alphaproteobacteria; order Rhizobiales; family CAYWUX01; genus JANQOC01. The sequence continues at coordinate 15 of JANQOC010000109.1, read as the reverse complement.
AGGAGATCGCAGCTT
>JANQOC010000658.1 GCA_028279265.1 Hyphomicrobiales bacterium | reverse complement strand
CAGAAGACGCCGCATGTTTTTCGGACCGCGAATCTCATCTTGATTGACGGGATCGGTCAGGAACGAACTTTCAAACAGAAGGTCCTTCCATTGATAATTCTGAAAACCGTGCTCGAGAAGATCACTTGCCCTTTGCCGCCGCAGCCCCGATGACTTTGCTCCGAGCACAACGGCAATGAGCTGACGACCGTCGCGGACGGCGCTGGCAACGACATTATAACCGGAAGCGCATATGAAACCGGTTTTCATACCGTTGGCACCGTCAAATGTCCGGAGCAGATCATTGTGCGAGCGCAATCGTCTCTTGCCGATGCGAACGTTGGGCATGGCGAAGTAATGCGCATGTTCGGGATATTCCTTCAACAAGGCCTGCGCCAGCAAAGCCATGTCCCGGGCGGTTACCACTTGCCTCGCATCCGGCAGACCGTTGGGATTGTAGAACCGGGACTTGGTCATACCCAGGCGTTTTGCCGTATCGTTCATGCGGGCGACGAAGTCCGGTTCGGTGCCGGATATCCCCTCGGCCAGCATGACGGCAACGTCATTTGCCGATTTGACAATGAGCGTTTTCAAACCCAGTTCGACGCTCATTTTACCGCCGATCGGCAGACCGATCTTACTTGGAGGCTGGCGATGCGCTTCAGCGGAAACGATCAATTCCGACTTCAGGGTTATGACGCCTGCTTTGATCGCCTCGAACGTCAGGTAAGCCGTCATCATTTTGGTCAGAGAGGCCGGATGCCAGAGCCTGTCCGGATCTTCCGCATAAACAATTTTGCTGTTGCCGGCGTCGAAGACCATGGCGGGTCCGCCCTGGACCGCCCGTGCTTCAAACAGCACGCCCCCGAAAAGACCCAGAACCCCGCAGATGAAAACAAACGCCGATTTCATTTCCCCGAACCTGAATGACTAGAGTTTTTGTTTTGTCAGCGAATGGTGCCCCAGGCCCGACTCGAACGGGCACGCCCTTGCAGGCAACAGATTTTGAATCTGTCGCGTCTACCAATTCCGCCACTGGGGCCAAATTCAGAAGGGGGATGATAATGTCCCCGACGCTCACGTCAACCATTGTGATGGAAATCGTTCCACCGCCGGCACCTGACTGTGACCCGAAATTAACGTTCACTCCTGAATTGGGTGGTTTTGTTGGCCAGGCTTCCTATTTTGATAGACATTTCACACCGGCGGCAATAAAGACAGGCTATGATCTCAGCGCTCTACTACCGTACGCTTCAGCTTGCGGAAAAACCCTATGCCACGTGGGCCCTGGGTGTTGTTTCCTTCCTCGAAAGTTCGATTTTCCCCATTCCGCCGGATGTGCTGCTGATCCCCATGGTCCTGGCCAACAGGGTCAAGGCCTGGTTCCTTGCCAGCCTGGCAACCATTACCTCGGTTCTCGGCGGTATCGCCGGCTACATGATCGGCTTGTATCTATTCGATTTGATCGGCCAGCCCCTGCTCCAGTTTTACGGTTACGCCGACAAATTCGAGCAATTTGCCCAGCGCTACAACGATTTTGGCGCCTGGATTGTATTCATCGCCGGGGTCACGCCTTTTCCCTATAAAGTGATCACCATTGCCAGTGGCGCGACACAATTGAATTTTATGGTGTTCCTTCTGGCCAGTATTGCCGCCCGCGGTCTGCGGTTTTTTATCGTCAGTGGCCTGCTTTACTGGTTCGGCCCCCCCGTCCGCGAGTTTATCGAGAAAAGGCTGGGACTGATGTTTGCATTGTTTTGCATCCTGCTGGTCGGTGGGTTTATTGTCGCCAAGTATGTTATTTGATGGGCCTCGTTCGAAGTCTTCACGACAGAGCAAAGAAACGGGGCCAAAAGAAACGGGGCCAAGGGTCAAAGCCGTATGTCGTATTTGTCAAATCCTCAATCTAACGCCCTCCTTCTGGCACTTGCCAGCGCCGCTATTCTGGCTGCGGCCTGGGGATTTGAGCTGATTGGCGGATACAGCCCCTGTCCGCTCTGTCTCATGCAACGCTATGCCTACTATCTGGCGGTTCCGGCAGGTCTTGCGGCCTATTTGCTCTATTCCTCAAGCAAAGCGACAGCGGTGACATGGATTCTCGCGGCAATCGGTATCGCATTTTTGGCGAACATGGTTTTTGGCGCTTATCATTCCGGCGTCGAGTGGGGCTGGTGGGAAGGACCTTCAACATGTGCCAGCGGCGGGACCGCCGATTTTGCCGCCGATCCCTCGGATCTTCTCAATCGATTGCAAAGTGACCGGGTGGTTCGCTGCGACGAAGCCCCCTGGCGAATGTTTGGAATTTCATTCGCCGGATATAATGCGATTTTTTCTCTCGGATTGGCGATCCTTGCATTCGGTCACTGGCTGGCACCCAAAACGCGATAAATTTCAATTCTGTCACCCATTAAGCGAATAAATCACGCAAAGAATTGCGACGCGTCGCATGCAAAAAAATAGTGTTAATAAAGTGTAAACATCTTGATTGTGTCCCACAGGTACCACAAATTAGCCTAAATATCTTTCCACATTGCGTTCAGTAAAAAGTTAAATTCTGCTTTCCCTCGTTAAGGAACGATTGTAGAACATAATTTTTGTGAAAGAAGTACGGATGTGTAAAATGAGTGATAACCAAACATTTATGCCAGTAGGCGTTGCCGCAAATCTTGTTCTTAATCGCGTAGTTCAGCGTTCTGCTATAGACAGCACAAGTAAAATGAAAGAAAAACCGGAATTAAAAGGCTCCAATAACGACAATAGTTCCGGAAAATATATGATTCGCGGTGAGCAATATCAGATGTTCGGTTGATTAATTCCGGAAGTTCCAAGCCCTCATGGAATATGTTTCGGATGAGGCTCAGCGTCATAGTTCAGAATACACCTAAGTCTAGTCGTCACCAGTTTAGAATCAGTAAGCGTAGCGTAAATTAGAGTACAGTCGCGTAAATGACCGCGTTATTGGTCGCAGTCCCAATGCGTAAGCTGCTTTAACCGGCACTATTTTGAGACTTAAGGGAAGTAATGCGTAAATGAGTAATGCGTAATTCGCAAATTCACGCGAACAACTGAACTCGGGCTCTAGGGCTCGAGTTCAGTATCCCAATAAAGATAATCCAACCAGCTTTCGTGCAGGTAATTCGGTGGAAATGACCTGCCGTTTCGATGAAGTTCGTGAACGGTCGGCCGGTAAGGTTGCTGCGCCGGATTCATGCCAGACTTCGACGGCATTTCACCACCTTTCTTCAGATTACAAGGCGCACATGCCGTGACTACATTGTCCCAGCGGGTCATGCCGCCCTTTGATCTCGGTATGAGATGGTCGAAGGTCAGGTCATCCGGACGGCCGCAGTACTGGCACATGAACCGATCGCGCAAGAATACGTTAAACCGTGTAAAAGCCGGATAGAGAGCCGGTCGCACATAGCTCTTCAAAGAAACCACGCTGGGCAGTCTGAATTCACATGAAGGGCTGCTCACTGTGTGATCATATTCGGACACAATGTTCACACGATCCAGAAATACGGCTTTAACGGCTTCCTGCCAATGCCACAGCGACAAAGGATAATAACTCAACGGCCGATAATCCGCGTTCAAAACAAGAGCAGGAAAAGCTTCCGGCGATGCTTTTGTTGCAGTCACGTTTTTCCCCTTTGGTCAGTGTTTTACTGATTCGGGTACGGCACATTTCATAACGATGGTCATACTATAGCGGCATGTCTCTTATGTGAAGCGCATTAATTAATCGAGTTAATCCCATTAATATTGTTGTTTTTCAATTATTTATACGCCAAAGCGCACAATTTAATGCAAACGACATTCCGTCGCAATAAGAGGTCGAAAATCAATAGCGGGGTAATTCAGACCGGTGAACCCTGCTTGAGATTTCTGACTTTGCGATAGTAGGACCAGAGCATGCGGGCGGCGACACCGCGCCATGGCCGCCAACGATCGGCGATATCTTCCAATTCGTCTGCAGAAGGTTTTTCTGCCAGTGCCATGAGGTCCTGTGTGGCGTATTGCAGGGCAAGATCGCCGGCAGCCCAGCTATCGGCACGTCCGAGGCAGAACATTGTGTAAATATTTGCAGTCCAGGGACCGATACCTTTTATTGCCACCAGGTCATCCATGACCACGTCTTCATGAGCGGAAGCCAGTTTCCTGAAACTCAGCTCTTTGTTTTCCGTCGCCTCGGCTATCGCCCGCAGAGTGCGGATTTTGGAACCGGACAGCCCGAGCACTTTCAGTTCTTCATCTTTGAAACCCGCGAGCTGCCGGGATGAAAATGGTTTAACCTCCGCCTCGAGACGTTTCCAGATGGCATCGGCGCTGGCGATGGACAATTGCTGCCCGACAACAATTCGCGCCAATCCCTTGAAGCCGCCATTGCGTCGGCGCAGCGGGGGATCACCGGTGACACGGTGCATTTTGCGCGCAAATTTGCAGCATTTTTTCAGAGCTTCCACGCCTTCGCGAATATCGTCTTCGGATCTTATGAGTTGACCTGACCAAACCATTCTATAATTCTCCCGCTTACCCGGAATTTCTTGAACGCTACAGTTTAATGACCCAACTCGCGAGACTCAGATTTGCGCCGAGCCCCAACGGCCCCCTGCACCTCGGGCACGCCTACTCAGCATTGTTCGCCTGGGATATGACGAATATTCTCGAGGGTCAATTTCTTCTCCGAATTGAAGATATTGATATCCAGCGGTCAAGAGCCGTTTTTGAAAATCAGATATACGAAGATTTGAATTGGCTGGGTTTAAGGTGGGAAACACCGGTCCGGCGCCAATCAGAACATTTCGAGGTCTATAAGCAGGCGAGCGACAAACTCCGGCAGTTGGATTTGCTGTATCCCTGTTTCGCAACCCGTAAACAGATTGCCGGGAAAACCCGCAGCCCTGTCGCGCTTGATCCGGACGGCGCTCCGATCTATCCCGGGATTTACAAATCTCTGGATGCGGAAGAGGCCGGGAACAGGATTGAGGCGGGAGAAAATTTCTGCCTGCGCATTCATATGGATCGGGCTCTGGAATTGGCACAGCGGATCAGT